>DASQBH010001388.1:0-5325 GCA_035635315.1 Longimicrobium sp. | reverse complement strand
GATCCCCCACGGCTGGAGCACGCCGGCGGCGAGGGGGATGGCGAGGACGTTGTAACCGGCCGCCCACCAGAGGTTCTGGACCATCTTCCGGTAGGTGATCCGCGACAGCTCGACGATGCGCGGGACGTCGCGGGGGTCGTTGCGCACCAGCACGATGTCTCCCGCCTCGACCGCGACGTTCGTACCCGCGCCGATCGCCACGCCGACGTCGGCGCTGACCAGCGCGGGGGCGTCGTTCACCCCGTCGCCCACCATCGCCACGCGCTTCCCGCGCGCCTGCAGCTCGCGGATGCGATCCGCCTTGTGCTCCGGCAACACCTGCGCGAAGACGGTGTCGATCCCGATCTCCTTCGCCACCGCATCGGCGACAGCCTGCGCGTCGCCGGTCATCATAACCACCTCGATCCCGGCCTCGTGCAGTCGCCGCACGGCCTCCGCTGACTCCGGGCGGATGGCATCGGCGGTCGCGAACATGGCGACGGCACGGCCACCCTCCAGCATGAACATGGCGGCGCGGCCGGCCTGCGCCGCGCGGTCGGCGGCCTCGGCGAGAGCAGGCGGCGGGACGATGCCTTCCGCCTCCAGCAGGTTGGGCCCGCCGATCAGGAGGTCGCGACCTTCCACGCGCGCTCGCACCCCGCGGCCGGGAATGGCCGCGAACCCTTCCGCGCGGGGTGCGGAGATGCCGCGCTCCTCCGCGCTCGTGACGATCGCGCGCGCGATCGGGTGCTCCGAGTCGCGCTCCACTGCGGCGGCCAGCCGGAGCGCCTCCGCCTCGTCCATTCCGTCGACGGCCACGTCAACCACCCGGTGCTCGCCGAGCGTGAGGGTCCCGGTCTTGTCGAAGACGACGGCGGTCAGGTTTCGCGCCTCCTCCAGCCCACGGCGGTCGCGCACCAGCAGTCCCCCGCGCGCGCCCAGGGTGGTGGAGATCGCGATCACCAGCGGCACGGCCAGCCCCAGCGCGTGCGGGCAGGCAATCACCAGCACCGTCACCATCCGCTCGATCGCGAAGGCCGGGTCTCCCCGCCGGATCGCGAGCCAGGCGACGAGCGTCACGACGCCGGCTGCGATGGCGATGATGGTCAGGTAGAACGCGGCCCGGTCCGCCAGCGCCTGCGCACGCGAGCGCGACGTCTGGGCCTGCTCCACCAGGCGCATGATCCCGGCGAGGGCCGTGCGCTCGCCGGTGCCGGTGACACGCACGCGGAGGGATCCCTCCCCGTTCACGGTGCCGGCGATGACCGTCTCGCCCTCACGCTTCTTAACCGGCCGAGACTCGCCGGTCAGCATCGACTCGTTGACCGAGCTCTCCCCCGAGACGACGGTGCCGTCCGCGGGCACCCCGGCGCCGGGCCGGACGAGGACCAGGTCGCCGTCCCGCAGCTGGTCGATTGTCACCTCCTGCATCTCTTCACCGACCAGGCGCACGGCCGTGTTCGGCAGCAGCTTCGCGAGCTCCTTCAGCGCCCCCTGCGCCTGGGTGATGGACCGCATCTCGATCCAGTGGCCCAGCACCATGATGGTCACCAGCGTGGCCAGCTCCTCCCAGAGCGGCATGCCCGGGAATCCCAGCGTCACGGCCGCGCTGAACACGAACGCCACCGTGATGGCGAGCGAGATCAGCGTCATCATCCCCGGCAGCCGGTCCTTCAGCTCGCCGAGCGCGCCCTGGAGGAAGACGATCCCGCCGTAGAGGAACACTGCGGTCCCGAAGACCGGCGGGATCCACTGCGAGCCTGGGAACGCTGGCGCGTGCCAGCCGGTGAGGGACATGAGCATGTGCCCCCACAGCACCGTGGGGATGGTGAGCGCCAGCGTCAGCCAGAACTTGCGCCGGAACATCTCCACGCTGTGGCCGGCGTGCTTGTCATGCCCACCGTGCGCATCGTGCCCTCCATGAGCACCATGGCCGCCATGATCCATTCCCGCGTGGCCGGCATGCGCCTTCGACTCCGCATGCTGGCCGCGCCCACCATGCCCGGCGTGTCCGCCGGGGAGCTCGCCCGCGGGATGCGGGATCTCCGGATGCCGGGGATAGCCCGGCTCCGCCGGCGGCCCCTGCTCGTCCGGAGGCGGATGCTGGTGGTGCCCGTGATGGCTGTGGTCGCTCATGGCGTGCCCGGGTGGAGGTGCCGGCTACGACCGCCGGTTGCGCGAGGACCAGTGGATGGCGGCGATCCGCCAGCCTTGGGGCGTGCGCACAAGCACCATCAGCTCGGCACCGGAGGAGTTGATGGCGCGGCCGCGGAACGTGCCCTCTGTGGTGCTGGTCGACGTCGCCCACGCCACGTCGCCGTGCACGCGGACCGCGGTCGCGCCGCGGCGGCTGGGGACGGCGCGCGCGAACTCGATGTCCGAGCCCAGGTGGTGGGACCGGTACTCGGCGCGGTCCTCCGTCCCGCCGCTCTCCAGGATCTGGACGTCCTCCGTGAGCAGCGCCAGCGCGCCGGCGCTATCGGCCGCGGCCAGCGCCCGGTGGAACCGGTCTACCGTTGCGGCCACCTCGGCCGAGTCGGCGGGCGTGGTATGGTGTCCGGCATGGGCTTGTGCCGACAGGGTCGCCGGGATGCAGGCGATCGTGCAGGCGAGCAGGACGCAGCGGAGCATGGAAAAGGTGTGCACGGGTCCTCCGGGGGGTGTGGGCAGCATCCCTCACAGGCGGGGGGTACGGCGGCGTTGCTCCGTTCGGGCAGCGGGAAAAGCCGAACCCGGTGACGAAGGGTCGGCATATTTTATGCCCTGTAAAACGGGATCGCAACTGCCACGTTTCCCCGTCACGCTCGTGGAGGCCGGATGGATCACAGGACCAGAGTCCGCTCGCTCGGCGCGCTCGCGGCCTTCTCACTCCTCGCCGCCTGCGGCTCGGGCGACGGTGCCGCGTCGGGCGAGGAGGCGAGCGCGGACTCGGCGGCGGCCGCGCCTGCGGATACGGGAATGGCCGGCATGCAGCACACGGCCGCCCGTGACGCCGACCAGGAGTTCGCGCGCATGATGGTGGACCATCACCAGGGCATGATCGTGATGGCCCAGCAGGCGATGGAGCGCGGGAGCACCGAGGCGCTGAAGACGGAGGCGCACGGGATGCACCAGAAGCAGGAGACAGAGCAGAAAGAGCTGCTCGCGCTTCTCCAGCGGGAGTACCAGGACACGCACCAGCCGACGGTCACGCCCAGCAACCGGGCGATGGCGGACAGCCTTTCCGCCAAGCAGGGGGCGGACTACGACATGGCGTTCCGGATGCACACGGTCGCGCACCACCGCGAGGGCATCCAGATGATCGACCAGTTCCTGCCGCGTCTCACGCGGCCGGAGCTCAGGACCATGGCGGAGCGCATGAAAGCGGACCAGGCGGCCGAGATCCAGAAGCTGGAGCGCGAGATGGGGCACGGCTGACGCATCAGGCGTTCACCTCCCGGTTGCCGCGGCCCCCATCATAGTGACGAAGTCGCGTATCGCGGGTGCACACGCTCTGGCAAAGTCCTCCGCTGTGAGAACCTCGGCCGAGAGCGCCACGGGTGCGAGGCGCCCCTTCGGGAGCATGCGCGCGAGGTGCTCCGCCAGGGCCGGTGGATGCCGCCAGTCCATACCGGGAAAGATCAACGTCGGGCATGCGATCCCGGCGAGTTCGTCCAGGCTCCGGAACGCCCGGTCCCGGCCGATGGCGGCCGCTGCCGCGATGCTCGCGGGATGGGAGCGCGGGATCGCCTCCCGGACCATGGCGCCGACGATCGGCGCGAGGTCGTCCAGGATCGGTGCCCAGCCTGCTTCGATGCCTTCCGTCCGGACGCGGGCCGCGAAGGCGTCCATGAACTCGATCTCCGCCTGCTTCCGCTCGTCGTCCTCGATGTCCTCGACGCTGATGAGCACGGACCCCAGCACCCGCTCCGGGTGGGCAACGACTGCCCGCAGGGTGATGGTGGCCCCGAGGCCTGCACCGCCCAGAATCGCCCGGCGCACGCCCAGGTGGTCTAGAAGGGCGACCACGTCCGTCGCGTACTGGGCCCAGGTGTGGCGGGAGGGTTCGGTGCAGATGGAACGGCCGTAGCCGCGGATGTCGGGCAGCACCACCGTGCAGAGATCCGCCAACTGCTCGGCCAGCGGAACGAGGCTGTAGTGATCGGGGCCGCCGCCGTGCAGCAGGACGAGCACGGGGCGGCTGATGCCGTCTGTCGTGACGCCGGCATGGCCGACCATCGCGGCATAGAGCGGTGACCCGTAGCTGCCGGGGTAAGTGAACGCGTTCATCGGCTTTACAGCTCGTCGGCTTTCCGGATCTCTATGGTGATGCGCTGCAGCGTGGCGGCGTGGCGGTCCATGAAGCCGAGGATGAGCGCGAGCTCGTCCTCGCTGTATCCCGCCAGGTCCTCCTCCACCGCCCGCATCAGGGGCGTGAAGATCCCGCCCGCTGCCTGACCGTGCTCGGGGGTCCGGATTGGCTGGATGATGACCTTGCGGCGGTCCTCGGATCCCCGCTCGCGGCGCACGTGACCGGAACGCTCCAGCCGGTCCACGATGCCGGTCACGGCGCCGGTGGTGAGGCCGGTGATCTCGGCCAGCCGGCCGGCGGTGATCGGCCCCGTGTCGACCAGGACACCGAGCGCCTTGTAGTCGGTGAGGTTCATCCCCAAGCGGTCGGCCACCGCCTGGTGGAACATGACCGTCGCGTTGCTCAGCCTCCGTCCCACCGGACGGAACTCCCGGAGCAACTCGTTTCGTGGCGTCGGATCCTGAGTTGACACGTGGGCCCTGGTGGGTTCTATTCTTCGATTGTCTTACATTCTAAGATAAATAGCTGCTAAGATAGTTGCCAGACCTGCATCAGCGGCTCCCGGCCGCTCCCTGACTACCACCAAGGAGGCACATGGCCGACCCGCCCACCCATCCCGACACGGACCCACATGACTTCGTGCCCACCGGTGCACCCCGCTGGGTGAAGGTGTCGGGGATCATCGCGGCCGTCCTGGTCCTGCTGGTCCTGATCGTGATGCTCGCGAGCGGTGGCCGCCACGGCCCCGGGTGTCATCTGCGCTCCGGCGACGGTGGCGGCCACCGCCCGCCCTGGGGCAGCCATCCGTGACGCTCGGTTCCTGGCTCCGCAAGCTCGCGCTCACGGCGCACGTCGCCTGCTCGGTGGGCTGGCTCGGCGCGGTGGCGGGCTTTCTGGCGCTCGCGGTCGCCGGGCTGGCGAGCAGGGATCCGCGGACGGTGGCCGCCGTCTACCCGGCGATGGAGCTCATCACGATGTACGTGATCGTGCCCCTCAGCCTCGCATCGCTGCTCACCGGACTCATCCAGTCGCTGGGGACCCCGTGGGGCCTGTTC
>DASQBH010001387.1:0-3593 GCA_035635315.1 Longimicrobium sp. | reverse complement strand
GGATCGACGACATTCCGTTCTCCGTGAACCTGCGGGTGAACATCGACGCGCGTAATCAGGAAAGCATCTTCGCGCTGATCGACGATCTGGACGTACGCGGTCTGGGGGGAAAGACGATCGGCATGTACTTCGCCCCGGTGGAGGCCACGACCAGCGGCTGCTCGCACGTAAGCGACCTGACGATGACCAAGTCCGACTACGCGTCACTGGAGACGGCGCTGTTCCAGTACGCGTACGCAAGGAAGCTGGCGACATTCCCCTTCCCTCCGCGGTTCATGGGCCTGTGTGGCGCGCTGCGCCCCAAGGCGCTGGTGGTCACCCCCAGCGGCGACGTGCACAAGTGCTGGGACACCGTTTCGTTCCCGCACCAGCGGGTGGGGAGCATTCTCGACACCTCCACGCTCGAGTCGAACCCGCTGAACGCGGCGTGGAACGCATGGACTCCGTTCGCAAACAGCTCGTGCCGCAATTGCAAGATCCTGCCGACCTGCACGGGGTCGTGTGCATACAAGTTCGTGCACGCAAGCGAAACGCAGGGCGAGGCGGCGGTGCTTCCGTGCCCGAGCTGGAAGTTCAGCATCAAGGAGCGGCTTCTGCAGCATGCTCATCTCAACGGTTTCATCACCGCGGAGCAGATCCCCCCGGGGCAGGTGACCGATCCCAACGAACTGTGCTGCTTCGAGCCCACCGGGCCGGTGGAAGGCCTTCCTGACAAGATCCTCGCCGCAAAGGCGGCAAGCTACGCGCGCGCCGGTCGCCGGGTGATTCCTCTCCCGGTGCTGGCGGGGCCTCGCGAGGCTGCGCCACTGATTGACGCCGCCGTACCCGCGTGGTGAAGGGAGACCGGATCACCCTGGATGCGGCACAGAACGGCCCCGCAGCCATCCGGCTGCGGGGCCGTTCTGGTTGTGGGCGCAGGCCCGGGTGTCACGTTGAAATCCCGGCCCTGCGCGGCTTCCGCAGCTCCAATCGACGGTCCCGCACCACAACTCGGAATCGTCGAACGGCGGGTTCTCAGCTCGCGGCCGGAGCAGGTCCGGCAGCGATCCGCCGGGCCCTCCTCCACATCAGCCAGAACGCGATGACGGGGAGCCCCACGACCGCCGCGTACAGGAGCGCAAGCTGCGGCCACGCCGCCAGCAGGTCCACCTCGATGTCCGCGGAGGCGCCGATGGACCGTGCGGCGCCTTCGAGTGCACGCTCCAGGCGACGCGCCTCCGTGACGAGCCACCAGCTGAGGGCGATGCCGCTCACGGCCACCCACACGCCGAGCAGGATCGCTACGGACCGGCCGCGCCAATCGCCCACACCCGTCATCATGCGATCTCCTCGTTCGCGGGTGCCAAAAGGTGAATCGACGGCGGATCAGCCGTCTGCCGGTACGCTCGGCTGCCGCACGACGTGGTAGCCATCCCGCGGCAGCCGGTGCTCCGTGGTGGCGCCGCCGCACCAGCGGATGCGGATGGGGATCAGGTCCGGCGCGGAGGCGCCCAGGCCGAAGTGCAGGCGGGTGTCGTGCTGCGACGAGAAGCCGTTGGCGGCCTGCACCTCGCGCTGCTGCGGGCGCTCGCCGGGGAGCGTGACCGTGGCGACGGAGCCGAAGGCCTCGCGGCCGCACGTCTTTCCGTCCCCCTGCAGCCGCAGGCCGATCCAGTGCGCAGGGCCGGCCCCGGCGGAGGGCTGGTTGCGCAGCAGCGTGGGGCCGGCGTGCTGGTTGGCGATCACCACGTCCAGCCGCCCGTCGCCGTCCAGGTCCGCCGTCGCCACGCCGCGCGAGTTGTCGCCCGCGGTCAGGCCGACGATCGGCGCGGCGTCCACGAACTGCGGGCGGGCGTCGGCGCCGCGATTGAGGTAGACGCGGCGCTTTTCGTTGGGGTAGATGCAGCGGCCGCGGATGTCGCCCCACATGTCGGCGTAGGTGTGCACCTCGCGCGGGGACTGCATCAGCTTGTGGTTCACGTACCAGTAGTCGGGGCACCCCTCGTACCTGTCGTCCAGCCGGTCGTCCACCATCCCGTTCCCCTGCACGATCTCCGGCCAGCCGTCGTTGTTCAGGTCGCCCACGCCGGCGCCCCAGGCAAAGCGGTCCTCGTTCAGCGCGCCGCGGCCGGTGGCCTCGTCGCGCAGGCGGGGGGTGCCGCGGGCGTCGGGGCCGCGGTTCATCCACAGGATCGACCCCTCCGCCTGCAGTTCCTGGTGCACGTTGGATACGTACACGTCCGGCCAGCCGTTGCGGTCCAGGTCGATGATGGACGAGTTCATCCCCTTGTACGTGTCCATCCCGATCTCCCCGAACAGCCGCCCCGACACGCGCCGGAACCCCCTCCCCTGCTGGTTGAGGTACAGGTCGTCGCGGCCAAAGTCGCTGGCCAGGTACAGGTCCGTCCACCCGTCGCCGTTCAGGTCGCCGGTGCCGATGGAGATGGTCCAGTGCGTCTCCGGCATCCCCATCGCCTCCACGTCCTGCGCCACGAACCGCCCGCCCACGTTGCGGAGAAGGACGTTGCGCCCGCCGTTCCGCGCGTCGTGCCAGCCGTCGTGCATGAAGCGGAACATCCGCCGGTCCCCGTCGAACTCCGGCCGCGGAAGTCCGAAGATGTTGAGCCGGGTGGGGCGGTCGTATCCCGCCAGCCACGGGTTCAGCACGTTGCCGATCAGCAGGTCCGGCCGGCCGTCGCGGTCGTAGTCCAGCACGTTGGCCGCGACGGAGATGGTGTACTCCGGCATCCCCGCCGCCTCGCTGACGTCCTCGAACTCCACCCGCCCCGTCTCCGCGAACCGCGAGCGCAGCAGCCGCGTCCGCCCGAACGAGACGGGCACCAGCAGGTCCAGCGCGCCGTCCTGGTCGTAATCGAAAAAGAGGCCGTAGGATGCAAAGCCGTGGCGCTGCGGAGCCAGCCGCAGCGAGTCCAGCGCGGGGACGGCGACGCGCTCGAAGCGGAAGTCGCCGCGGTTCAGGTACAGCGCGGCTCGATCCTCCCCGCGGGCCAGCGGATGGGTGAGGAACAGGTCCGGGCGCCCGTCGCCGTCCACGTCGCCCGCGGCCACGGAGGCGCCCACGGAAAGCAGCCACTTGGACAGATGGTGCAGCCGCGGGTCCAGCATGTCGTACGTGCCCGGATCCATCCGCACGTCCAGCCCGCTCTGCCCCGCCGGCACCTCGCGCAGCACGAAGCCGGCGTCGTCCAGCGCCACGCGCGGGTGGATGACGGTGGCGTACGCCGTGCCGCCCAGCAGCGCCATCGCACCCAGCACCCCCGCCGCCCGCAGCGTGCGCCCATCCGCCAGCGACGCGCGCAGGTGGCGCACCGGCCCCACCCTCCACATCTCCCGCAGGTGCAGGAAGATCAACCGTCCGACGGCGATGGAGAACGCGGCGTAGAAGAAGGTGAAGACGCTCTCCATTGTATGCAGATACAGGTCTACGATGGTGATTCCGAAGGCCAGCAGCACCTGCGCGCGCGGCGAGTCCGGCGACGTCTTCGGGTCCGTCAGCATGAAGAAGGTGAAGAGGAAGAACGGGGGCGTGGTCATCGTCCCCAGGAACAGCATCTCCGGCGGCAGGTGCGCGCGCATGAGGTACGCGCGCAGCC
>DASQBH010001386.1:0-2289 GCA_035635315.1 Longimicrobium sp. | reverse complement strand
GGGACGGGGTGGACGCCGGTGCAGGCGCCCGCGGGGCGCGAGGCGAACGTGCCGGCGCCGGGCGCGGGCGTGGGCTACCTGGTGGCCCCCGGCGACGCCGCCTCCGCGCCGATGGTGCGCTTTCTGGAGGGCGGCGGACGGGCGCGGGTGCTGGGGCGGCCGTCCACGTTCGGCGGGCGCGCCTGGCCGGCGGGGACGTGGTTCATCCCCGCGCGCGGCAACGACACGGTGCAGGCGCGGGTGACGGCGGCCGGGCTTGGCGGCCTGGTCCGCCCCGTGGCCAGCGGCATGGCGGAGAGCGGCATCGACCTGGGAAGCGAGAACGTGGCCCGGGTGGAGCTGCCGCGCCTGGCCGTGATCGCGGGTGAGGGCGTGGCGCCCACCTCGTTCGGCGCACACTGGTATTTCCTGGAGCAGCAGCTGGGGATGCCGTTCGACGCGGTGATGGCGTCGGACCTGACGGCGGTGGACCTGTCGGAGTACGACGTGATCGTGCTCCCCGACGCCTCGCCGCGCGCCATCCGCGGCGCGGACGAGGCGCTCAAGAGCTGGGTGCAGGGCGGCGGCCGGCTGATCGCCGTGGGCGGCGGCGCCGAGGCGGTGGCGGGGATGGCCGAGGTCAAGGTGCGCGCGGGCGCCCGCAGCGACAGCGCGGGGAACGAGCGGGCGCTGTACCTGGCGGGGCGCGAGGAGCGGCAGCGGCGGGAGTGGAGGCAGGAGGTGCCCGGCGCCATCTTCCCCCTGCGGCTGGACCCGGCGCACCCGCTGGCATACGGCGCGGGGATGGACGGCCGCCCGGCCGAGACCTTCGCGCTGCATTCGGGGACGACGGTGTTCGAGCCGGCCGAGGGTCTGGAGACGGTGGCGTACTTCCCCGAGCGGCTCACGCGCATCTCCGGCGTGATCAGCCCCGAGAACGTGCGGCGGCTGGAGCAGGGCTCGTGGCTGGTGACGAAGCGCCTGGGCGGCGGCAGCATCGTGCTGTTCGCCGACGACCCGCTCTTCCGCCTGTTCTGGCGCTCCACGCACCCGCTGTACGTCAACGCGATCCTGCTGGGGCCGTGATCTTCGTCAGGCTCCTGAACAGATGGGGCCTCACACGGAGTCAACGGAGTTCACGGAGTTGAATTTGACGGATGGATGACGAAGCGCCCCGGGGCCTCTGCGGCTCCGGGGCGTTTCCGCATTCTCGGTCGCACGTCCGCCAAAAGAATGGGCCTCACGCAGAGTTAGCAGAGTAAGCAGAGTTCTCTCGTGCCCTTTCCTCTGCTCTCATCGTCCGGAGACGGGGTCGTGGTGAGCGGAGGCATGGCGCGGTGGTCGGCGAGGTACGATCCCTACGAGTCTCGGGAACGGGAATGAGATGGAATGCGGCAGGGGGCCATCCGCGTTTTTTAGGGGGGATGCGGATCGACGCATGGCCTCTGCAGCGCACGGGAACAGGCCGCCTGCTCCACCTGATGCGCGATCTTGAGAACCATCGGTCTCGCTCCACGGCCGGAGCGAGCGGGACGGCTTCCCAGATACCGTCTGTTCCCAGATCGGGCTGTACTGTGGCGCGAAGTGTGTGGCATGTTTACGGGGAAAGTGGCGCGTTCGTGTCCCAGATCCAGCCGATTCACCTCTCTGGATCCAGCCTCTTTGCTGTCGTGAATTCGTTGTAAGCGTTGTCCCAGCATGAGGTTGCGGGAGAGGAGGGCCGTTGGGGCGCGGCGCTTGCCTGAACAGCGGGCGTGCCGGTCTTACCGGCACGATGCAGGTCCCACCGTTGCCTCCCGAAGCCGCCATCCGCCGCTCCCCGAGGCGAACCACACGGCGGTATCCCGATCCCTTCAATCATCCCCCCGAATCTCCCACCACTCCGCCGGACCAGGGCATCCCAGGGGCCGATCAAAATCCGCAGGTCATCGCAGGACCCTCAATGCAGAAGGAGACCGGAATGACGATGCATGATGAACCCATCCGCGGCGGTGTGTTCGCGCACGACACCCGCGACGACGACGTGGGCGACGACCTGCTGCGCGTGCTGCTGGAGGCTTACGCGCCGGCCACCGGCGGTGGGAATGCAGACGACCAGGCCACCGTCTCCGCCGCCGGAGCGCAGGACGAGGTGGCCACGGCGCAGGCGGTGGCGGAGCGGCTGTTCGCCGAGGACGTGGCGCTGCGCTTCCTGCCCCCCAGTGTGGGCGAGGTGCTGGGGCCGGTGCAGGAGTGGCGGTGGTGCCTGGCGTACGTGCGCTGCTGCTGGATGTTCGGCTGGCTGATCTGTCGCGGCTGCCGCGACTACCG
>DASQBH010001385.1:0-3052 GCA_035635315.1 Longimicrobium sp. | reverse complement strand
CCGGCCTTCTCGCGCTCCGAGGCTTTGCAAGATCGCGCATCAGGTGTTCGTGAAGGCCGGGTCCGGTGCGCTTCCGGCAGGCAGTTTTGCCGCCTGATGAGGGGGATGAGGATGAGGGGCATCCCTCAAAAAAATTCTCATGGCCCCTCACTGCGTTCCGCACCATCCGCCCAACCCGAGGTTCAACGCCCGATGTCCAACCCGAAACGGGACGGCGCTTCGGCCGGCTTCGGGAGCGCCGCCGAACAACGGCTGAACAGCGTTGGCGCAGCATCACCGCTCACCTGCAGCCACATCGACGAAAAGCCTGAAAAGAGGTGTCACGCAGAGCAGCAGAGAAGCGGAGAATACCCATCAGATCCTCTGCTGCTCGGCTGATCTGCGGGAGAAGCGCTCCGTCGGATTTCCGGATCGGGCAACATCCTCCTCTCCACCCGCCTCATCTTCGCGCAACTCCCCACATCCGATACCGGCTCTCCCCGACGCCCGTCCCGCCGCCGCATGGCATCGTGGGAGAGGGGCGTACACCGGCGTGCGCCGGACCGCCACGCTCTCGACGCGGAAAGAGGGAGGATCTCATGTCCACGGTCCATCTGCACCTGCTGCTGAACCACGTGCCCGTGATCGGGACGATCATCGGCCTGTTCCTGCTGGCGTGGGCGGTGTTCAGGAAGGACCAGGGGCTCGCGCGCGCCACGCTGGCGCTGTTCGCGGTCCTGGCGGTGGTCGCGCTGGTGACGTTCCTGACCGGTGAGCCCGCCGAAGAAGCGGTGGAGGGGCTGGCGGGCGTCTCGGAAGGGACGATCGAGCGGCACGAGGAAGCGGCGCTGCTGGCCACCATCGCGCTCGGCGTGGTGGGCGCCGCTTCGCTGAGCGCGCTCGTCTGGTTCCGCCGCCGTGCGCTGCCGCGGCGGGTGATGACGCTGATGCTGGCTCTGGCGCCGGTACCCGCCGCCGCAATGGCGTGGACCGCGAACCTTGGCGGGCAGATCCGCCACTCCGAGCTCCGCGCCGACGCGCCGGCGACGGTCCCCGACGTCCAGATGGCGCAGGAGGACGGAGGGGAGGCGGAGGAGGATCGGTGAGGGTGCGCCCCGTGTGGTGCGCTCCCGATTCGCGATCCATGAGGGAGGCGGAGCTATGACCAGCTTGATGGCGTCGCTGACCGCGGCGTTCCTCGCCGCCGGCACCCCGTGCTCCGCACCGGGCGCGGGCGGCGTTTCGCTGTCGGCCGGCTCCGCCGCGGAAGGCGGGGCAGCGCTGGCGCTGGTGCTGAACCTTCCGGCCTACCGACTGGACCTGCTGGACGGCGCGACGTTCGTCCACAGCTACACGGTGGCCATCGGCAGCCGGCGCTACAAGACGCCGCGGGGCCGCTTCGCCGTAAGCCGGGTGGAACTGAACCCGTGGTGGTACCCGCCGCCCAGCCGCTGGGCGCGCCGCGACACCGTCACCCCGCCCGGGCCGCGGAATCCGATGGGGAAAGCCAAGCTGAACTTTCACGAGCTGTACTTTCTGCACGGCACGCCGCACGAGGAATCGTTGGGGACGGCCGCCTCGCACGGGTGCGTGCGCATGGCCAGCGCGGACGCGCACGACCTTGCGCGCCGCGTGCTGGAGGCCGCGCGCCCCGACGTGCCCGCCGCGGTGATCGAGGCGGCGGCGCACGACCGCCGCACCCGCCGCTACACGCTGTCGACGCCGGTCCCGCTGGAGATCGTCTACCGCACCGCCGAGGTGCGGGACGGCGCGCTGGAACTGCACCCCGACGTGTACGCCCGCGAGCGGACGACGTTGCGCACGCGCGCGCTGCAGGCCCTGCGCGAGGCGGGGATCGGCGAGGAGGCGGTGGACGGGGAACGGCTGGCGGACGCGGTCCGCGCGGCCCGGCGGGAGCACGTGCGCGTTCCGCTCGACGAGCTGCTTCTCCCCGCGGTCCGCGAGCCACCGCCCGCGGCGGGCATGGTCCGGGAACCCACTGTCTGAAGGGAGGGAGTGATGATCCGCAAGGTCGCAGGCACGCTGCTGGTCCTTCACGGGCTGGCGCACGCGCTCCCCGGCATCCGGGTGACGGACCCCACCCTGTGGGATTCGGCGGGGTCGGGGGTGCTGCTACGGCTGGCCACGCTGCTGTGGGCGCTGGCGGCGGCGGGGTTCCTGGCCGCGGGCTTGGGACTGCTGGGCGCGGCGCCCTTCCGCGAGCGGTTCCGCCCGGCCGGGTGGATCGGCGTGGCGGGCTCCGCGGGGCTGCTGCTTCTGCTCTGGCCCACGTGGTGGTCCATCCCGGCCCTGGCGATTGACGCCGCCGTGGCGCTGGCGCTGTACAGGACGCGGTATGCGGTGGAGTGGCCGCCCACCCGGGAAGATGAAAGCCGACGCCACCGGGCACTGCGCCGCGCGGGGGCGGCCGCCTCGCTGGCGTTCGTGGCGTACGTGACGCTGCTGGTGCTGGCGCGGCCGCTGCACGTCCGCTGGGGGAGCACGGGCGACGAGCTGCGCGGACCGCTTCCGGGCGATGAATACGCGCTGAACCCCACTTACCAGGTGCAGCACGCGGTCACCATTCGCGCGACGCCGGAGGAGATCTGGCCGTGGCTCGCCCAGATCGGCCACGACCGCGGCGGCTTCTACAGCTACACCTGGCTGGAGAACAGCTTCGGGCTGCACGTGCGCAACGCGGACCGCGTGCACCCGGAGTGGCAGGGCCTGGTCACGGGTGACTCCGTCTTCGCCACGCCACGCGACTACCTGGGCACCGGGCGGCGCTTCGGCTGGCGCGTGCAGTACGCGGAGCCGTACCGCGTGCTCATCCTCGAGAACTGGGGTTCGTTCGTCCTGGAGCCGGTGGACAGCGCCACCACGCGCCTGATCGTCCGCACGCGTGGCGAGGGGCGCGACGACCTGGCCGCGTTCGCCCTCTCTCCGATCAGCATGCTGACGCTGGAGCCCGCGCACTTCATCATGGAGCGCAGGATGCTCCTGACCATCCGCGACCGCGTGGAGTCCGCCCAGCGGGCGGGGCGGAGGCGCTCATGAACCCGCCGTTCACCAC
>DASQBH010001384.1:0-3093 GCA_035635315.1 Longimicrobium sp. | reverse complement strand
CTCGCCGCCGCGATGGTAATTCCGGTGCAGGTGTCGATGCTGCCGCTCTTTCTGCTGATGAAGCAGCTGGGGCTCATCAACAGCTACTGGGGCGTGATCATCCCGGGGCTGGCGAGCATCTTCGGCATCTTCCTCATCCGCCAGTACGCGCAGTCCATTCCGGACGACCTGCTGGACGCGGCGCGGATGGACGGCGCCGGCGAGTTCCGCATCTACACCTCCATCGTGCTCCCCACCATCGTGCCGATCCTGGCGACGATGGGGATCTGGACGTTTCTGAGCACCTGGAACGACTTCATGTGGCCGCTCATCGTGCTGAGCGACGAGCGGCGCTACACGCTGCCGGTGGCGCTGGCCAACCTGGTCGGCGAGCACGTGCAGGACACGGAGCTGATGATGGCCGGCTCGGTGCTGACCATCATGCCGGTGATGCTCGTGTTCCTGTTCCTGCAGCGCTACTACATCCAGGGCGTGATGGTGGGGAGCGTGAAGGGATGAGGGGGATGATTTCGGTCATTCGGATGATTCGGCGCGAGGGGCCGGCCGCCCCCCTCCCCGGCCCTCCCCCACAAACTGCGTGGGGGAGGGAGAATTCGACCGCGCTCCGGATGGTTGGGTGCGTTCCCCGTCTGCGACGGGGGGCCCTCTCCCCCGACGGCCTTTTTGCTCGTTCCCCGCAACGGCCGTCGACCCCTCCCCCAACCGCGGGGGAGGGGTGGGGTGCGCCGCGAGTGCAGTGCGCTCCGGAGGCAGCCGAAGCGGGACCGAATTCTCCCCTCTCCGTGAGGAACGAACGGGGAGGGGCCGGGGGAGGGGCACCCCGCGGGCACAGTTCGACGTCCGTGGAAGCGGGATCGAATTCTCCCTTCCCCCATGCAGGTTATGGGGGAAGGGCCGGGGATGGGGGGCGGCGTCGGGCGCCAGCGGGATGCGCGTCACCGAGTGTTGATGGCGGGCGGCCGGTCGCCCCCGTCTGCGACGGGGAGGCCCTCTCCCCCGACGGCCTTTTTGCTCGTTCCTCGCAACGGCCGTCGACCCCTCCCCCAACTGCGGGGGAGGGGTGGGGTGCGCCGCGAGTGCCGTGCGCTCCAGAGACAGCCGAAGCGGGACCGAATTCTCCCCTCTCCGTGAGGAACGAACGGGGAGGGGCCGGGGGAGGGGCACCCCGCGGGCGCAGTTCGACGTCCGTCGAAGCGGGGTCGAATTCTCCCTTCCCCCATGCAGTTCATGGGGGAAGGGCCGGGGATGGAGGGCGGCTTCGGGCGCGCGCCACGCTTGCCATTCTCGCGTTGGCCGCCAGTGCATCCTGCGCCACGGGTTCGGTGCAGTCCCCCTCCGCATCCACCGCATTCGCCGCCCAGACGCGGGTGCTGGACGACTTCGAGTCGATCAGCGGGTGGACGGCGCATCCTTCCGAAGGCGTCGAACTGCGCATCTCGCAGGACAGCGGGTTCGCGGGGCGGGCGATGCGGCTGGACTTCGACTTTCGCGGCGGGACGGGCTACGCCATCGCGCGCAGGTCCGTCCCCATCGACCTCCCGCAGAACTGGGAGTTCGCCTGGCGCATGCGGGCCGACGCGCCGGTGAACGACCTGGAGTTCAAGCTCATCGACCCGTCCGGCGAGAACGTGTGGTGGATGAACCGCCGCCGCTTCGAGTACCCGCGCGACTGGCAGCGCATCCGCACGCAGAAGCGCCAGGTGGAGTTTGCCTGGGGCCCAAAGGGCGGCGGGGAGATGGACAGCGTGGCGCAGCTGGAGATCGTCGTCACGGCGGGGACGGGAGGGAAGGGGACCGTCTGGATCGACGACCTGACCTTCCGCGAGCGCGAGCCCGTCACGCCGTACACGCTCACGCCCCAGGTGCACAGCTCGGCTTCCTTCCGTGAGCTACCCCCCGCGCTCGCCATTGACGGCGACCCTGCGTCCGCCTGGCGCGGGGGCGAGGGGGATGCGTGGCTCTCCATCGACTTCCTTCGCAGTCGAGAGATGGGCGGGCTGGTGCTCGCGTGGGATTCGCTCGATTTCGCCACGGACTACACGCTGGAGACGTCGGACGACGGTGCGCGCTGGGAGAGGGCGTACGCGGTCACCGGCGGCAACGGCGGGCGCGATCCGCTCTACCTGCCGGAGACGGAGACGCGGCACCTGCGCCTGCGCGTCGCCCGCAGCAGCCGCGGGCAGGGCGTGGCGCTGCGCGACCTGGCCGTGCAGCCGGCGGAGTGGTCGCAGACGCCCAACGCGTTCTTCGCCAGCCTGGCGAAGGAGGCGCCGCGCGGCGCGTATCCGCGCTACCTGACGGGCGAGCAGAGCTACTGGACGGTGGTGGGCATCAGCGGGGACACGCGCGAGTCGACCGTCAACGCCGACGGCATGGTGGAGACGGGGATCGGGATGCCCTCCATCGAGCCGTTCCTGTACACGGACGGACGGCTGCTGTCGTGGGCGGACGTGCGGGCGTCGCAGTCGCTGGAGAAGGGCTATCTGCCGATCCCGTCCGTGGCGTGGGACGCGCAGCCGCTGGGGCTGACGGTCACCGCGTTCCCCGGCGGCGAGCGCGAGAGATCCACCGTCTACGTGCGCTACCGGGTGGAGAACCGGTCTGCCGAAGCGCGCGAGACGACGCTGTTCCTGGCCCTGCGGCCGTTCCAGGTGAACCCGTCGTGGCAGTTCCTGAACGTGCAGGGCGGGGTGGCGCGCGTGCGGGAGGTGGCCTACGACAATGGCGTGCTGCGGCTGAACGGCCAAGCGGCGCTGGGGGCGATGACGCCGCCCGGCGGCTTTGGCGCGGCGCCGTTCGACGCGGGCGACGTGGTGGACTACCTGCGCCAGGGCCGGCTTCCGGACGCCGCCCTGCGCGACGGGCCGGGTGGGCGGGCGTATCGCGTACAGGACCCGCGGGGCTTCGCCTCGGCGGCGCTCGCGTATCCGCTGCAGCTGCCGCCGGGGGGAGTGAAGGACGTGATGGTGGCGGTGCCCCTGCATCCGGGCTCGTCCATCGCCCCCACCAACCGTGAGCCCTCGGCCTGGCTGAGCGAGCAGCTGCTGCAGGAGGCGGTGCGCACCTGGGAGGCGGAGCTCGACCGCTTTACCC
>DASQBH010001383.1:0-2102 GCA_035635315.1 Longimicrobium sp. | reverse complement strand
GTGGAGTTTGATCCCCGGAAAGCTTCCCGCGCCCGCACAGCGCTCGGTCTCGCGGAGCGCGTACCCGCGCAACGGGTTGAAGCTGCACAGTGGCGTCAGGCGCTCCGGAAACCGCGCCGCCTGGGCCGCCGTCCAGTCGTTCTCCGCCTGGACGCGCGCATGCTCCTCCGGCCCCTCCTCCTCTCCGCTCCCCAGCTGGTACGCCAGCGAGAGCACGGCGGCGCGCCGGATCCCCGCGCTGTCGAGAACCTGGATCAGGTGCTCCGCGGGGATCGGGACCTGGGTGTACAGGCCGCCCATCGTCAGCGTCTCCGTGCTGATCCGCCAGCGGCCGTCGCTCTCGCGCACCAGCGAAAAGTTCATGTGCGCGTCCGGGCGTCCGCTGCGGACGTTGGTCATGTACGCCGTGATGAACGCGGACGACCCGTGGAGCCCGAACCCGACCGGCACCAGCCCGTACCCCGAGCCCGTGGACTGCACCCACCACTCGGTGATCGCCTGCCGCCCCACCGTCCACGACGGATCGAACGAGGTCAGCAGCCAGGCGTTCTCCGCGTACAGCTCCGCGAGCGCCGCCGGGTCCCGCAGGGCGCGAATCCTGGCGTCGAACACCTGCGCGAGCTCCGGCGGCAGCGTGACGGTGGGCCTGGGATGGTCGGAGGCGTTGTCCGCGACGGCGGGACTGACGATGTGCTGGTGGGCGTCGATGGCGGGCGGCGGGATCGCGCCAGGACTGGCGGTCTGGCTCGACAGGGCGGGTGCGTACGCGGCCAGCAGGAGACAAACGACCGCGGTCCAGCGGCGGGGTTCCGGGTTGTTCATGGCAGGCCTTCGAGGTGGGATGAGTGATCCAGCGAACGCGCACTGCACGCTGCTACGAGGATGCAGGGCGAAGAGATTCTGGTATCGTGCAGAGATTCCAGTCGGCGTGGGCCGCGCGTCTCTCGCGAAGCCTCCGCCGTTGATCCCGCCCGCTTGCCTGCGCTGGGCCGAAGGATGCCGCGGTTTCCGCGTCGGTCTTGCGTCAGCCCGGAATCTGCCTTACCTAGGCTGCTACGTGGTGTTCGTACTCTTGTTTGACCGAAACAGGTCGCCATGCCCGCTGCTTTCGATCTCATCATCGATACGGATTCCGCCAGCCACACGGCGGAGTTTCGCCTGCTCGACGCGCACGGCAACCAGCTCGCGTATCGGCAGACGGACTTCACGTCGATCACCGTTTCGCGCCGGCTGGGGCTTTTCGACTTGCGCAACTACCTGCGGAACCTGGTAGAGCCCGGGCATGAGGTCGCGAGCGTGGCGGAGGTCGGCGTGTGCATCGCGGAGGAGGTGCTGGGAGAAGAGATCTTCCGCACGCTCTGGCAGTCCAGAGAGCAGCGGACCCTCCGTATCAAGCTGCCTGGCGCGACCGAAGAGGAGGACCACCTTGCCGCCGCGCTCGCCCGTGTGCCGTGGGAGATCGCGCGTCCCGCCGCGGACCAGCCCACGTTGGGCGAGCGGAACCTCCTCGTTCGCGTGGTCCACGACACCGCGGCCACGGCCACACAGCCGCTGGCCCTGGAGCCGGACGAGCCCCTGCGTGTGCTCTTCGTCTTTGCAGAAGCGCGAGGGTCGCGACCCTTGGCGGCGCGGCTGGAGCGGCGGGAACTGTACAAGCTCTTCGTCGACAGGATCTACCCGAAGCGCCGGGTGGTCGCAGACTTCCTCACCCATGGCGTGACCCGCGAGCGGCTGGAGGAGCAGATCAGGGACCGCGGCGGCTACCA
The DNA here is from genome assembly GCA_035635315.1 of Longimicrobium sp. Taxonomy (GTDB): domain Bacteria; phylum Gemmatimonadota; class Gemmatimonadetes; order Longimicrobiales; family Longimicrobiaceae; genus Longimicrobium. Next base: position 336 of record DASQBH010001383.1, on the reverse strand, counting down.
CGTGGTGCACTGGAGCGGGCACGGCCACCTGAACCGGCTCGAGCTCGCGAAGCCCGGCGGAGACAGCGACTCTCTGTCAGGGAACGACCTGCTGGACCTGTTCACCGACGCAGGCGGCTTTATCCCGCGCCTGGTCTTTCTCAGCGCCTGCCACTCCGGCGACATCCTGCGGGTGAAGGACTGGAGCGACTTTCTCGCCGTGGCTCAGGGCAAGGAGCCGGGCACGAAAGACTCTGCCACGCCGGAAGAGCGGGAGATTCCGGTGGAGGAGCAGCCCGGCTACACCGGAACCGCGCACGCGCTGATCCAGGGCGGCGTGCCGTCGGTGGTGGCCAT
>DASQBH010001382.1:0-4085 GCA_035635315.1 Longimicrobium sp. | reverse complement strand
ACAGCACCAGGTGGATGTAGACGAACCGCATGCTGCCGGTAAAGCGCGTCACCCCGTCGGCGATGCGATCGGAGCGGCTCTTGGTGCGCTCCTCGTCCGCGCGGCGGGCCAGCAGCGCGCGTACGTTGCGGTCCACCACGCGCGACAGGCCGCGGCGCCCGCGAACGCGGGGAGAGGTGTGCGGCGGGTCCGGTGTGACCGGCATGCATCCCATTCGCGAAAGCGTGAGTCGGTGGTTCGCCTAAGGGCAAGAAGCAAACCAGTTTAGGCTCACGCCGGGAATGCGGGTGAGGGGGCGCTACTCCGTTCCCTTCTCGCGCGCCGCGTCCGCCATGCGCACGCGCAGAAAGTCGTCCAGGTGCTCGTCGGGAACGCCGTACACCTCGTCCGCCAGAAAGCGGCGCGTCTCGGCCTCGTTGGTGGTCACCTGGCGCAGCACGTCGCTCAGCCGCTCCAGCGAAAGCCCCACCCGCCGCGCGGCCGACGCCAGCCGCTCGTACGCCTGCCGCCGCGCGTCCTGCTCGTCCGGCGTCTCGCCCGGATCCCAGGGCTGATTCACGTTCATCGATCGACCTCCTCGGTAGCGTAACTGCATCAAAGAAAAGAACGCCTCACGCGGAGTCAACGGGGTCAACGGGGTCAACGGAGTGAACTGATCATCTTCTACTCCGCGAACTCCGTTGACTCCGTGTGAGGCCAGGTCTTTTTCAGTCCGGGCGGATGAGGGAGAGGCGCACCTTCCGCTCGTCGAGCGTGACGACCAGGGTGTCGCCGGGGCGAACGGGGTCCAGCATGGCGGCGTCGATGAACTCGCACGTGGGCTCGTCGCCCACGGGGACGTCGCCGCGAAAGCCGCGGGCCCAGGCCACGGAGGCGTCGTCACGCTTTTTCGCGTTGCTGCGCAGGTACACGCCGCGGTCGTTCATCAGCCACAGGCCGGGGTCGGCGCCGGTGCCGGGGTGGTTCACCTCGCCGTCCCACTCCGCCTGCTCGGCGTGCAGGTCGATCCCCGCCGCCAGGTAGCGCTGCGCCTCCGTCATCAGCCGCTCCTGCGCCGCGCGCGACTCCTCCACCAGCGCCCGCACCTCTGCCCCCTCGAACTCGTACCGCTTCTCCATCGGCTCCTCCCCCTTCCCCTGTGCGTGAGCACCCGTGCCGGATGATGCGCACCTCCGCACGTCCAGCGCCAGCAGCCCGCATCCAGACCCCATGCGCCGCCGCCTGCCATCCTGGACCTGCTGAACGGCCTGTGACCGCACGACGGCCCGCGGGATGATCTCCGCGGTCCACAAAGCCCGGCCGCCTCGCTGCGAGGCGGCCGGGCTTCGTCGTGCCGGGCCTCTTCCCCGCTGGTTCCTCGCGGAGAGGGGGAAGCACCCTGCCGATCATGCCCGACGATCGCTGTCATTCTGAGGAAGGCGCCGCGCGCAACCGGCTTCCCTCGCGTGAACGCCTGCGCGCCGACCGAAGAATCCCTATCGGGAACGGGTGGCGTCTCGCGCGGAATCCAACCCGGCCGACAGGACCATGCGCCCATCGTAAAGATCCTTCGGTCGGCGCACAGGCGTTCGTGCATCTGGGATGGACAGGGGAGGCGCCTCTCTCAGGATGACACCGTTTGCCGGATCCGTATCCCAAATCGCGTTGCGAATCCGGGATTACCGCTCCTCATCCCGAGGCCAGGATCTGCCGCACCACGCCGACGAGCGCCAGGGGCAGCTGGTCGGGGTGTCGAAGCACTACGTGGCCGGCGGGGCCAAAGATGCGGGTGAGGTACGACGAGCCCTTGCGGTCCACCGTCAGGCAGAACGGGTGCACGCCGGCGGCGCGCGCCTCGGCGATGGCCTGGCGCGCGTCTTCGATGGCGAAGCGGCCCTGGTAGTGGTCCTTGTCGTTGGGCTTGCCGTCGGAGATGATGAGGAGCAGGCGGTGGCCGGCGTGCGTGCGGCCCATCTGCGCGACGGCGTGGCGGATGGCGGCGCCCATGCGCGTGTACCCCTCCGGCTTGAGCGCGCCGATGCGCTGCCGCACCGCCTTGCCGTTGCGCTCGCCGAAGTCCTTGAGGGTGCGCAGCCGCACGTCGCCCGCGCCCACGCCGGAAAAGGTGAGGATGGAGTACAGGTCGCCCAGCGCGTCCAGCGCCTCGCTGGTGAGCAGCAGGGCGGTCTTTTCGATGTCGATGATGCGCGCGCTCCCCACCCGCTCGTCGGTGGAGCCGCTGATGTCCACCAGCAGGGTGATCCCCAGGCCGCGCCGCGCCGGGCGGACGTCCGCGTAGAGGCGGTCGTCCGGCGGATGCCCGGTGCGCAGGTCCACCATCGCCCGCACGCAGGCGGCCAGGTCCAGCTCGTCGCCGCGGCGCTGGTGCATCAGCCGGGTGCGCTGGGCCCGCATGCGCTCGAAGCGCTCGCGCAGCCGCCGCACCAGCGGGGCGTGCCGCGCCAGCACCGCGGCGGCCCACCCCTCGTCCCCCAGCGCCGCGGGGACCATGCGGACCACCGCCGCGCGCGGCTGGTAGCGCGACTCGGCGAAGTCCCACTCGGGGTACGGCGTCCCTCCCTCGGCGGAAGGCGGGGACCCGGGGGCGGCGGGCACGGCCGGCAGCGCGCCGCTCCCGGGGGTGGGGGCGCCGGCCGCGTGCTCGCCCCCCTCCTGCCCCTCCACCGGCTCCGCCTGCGGATCGCCCTCCGCCAGCGCGGGATCCATCGCGTCCAATCCCGCCGGGTCGGCCGCCTGCCCGCGGCTCTGGTCCCAGGCGAGCGGGGAGACGCCGGGCGTCATCCCCTTTTCCCCCTTCTGCCCCCTGCTGATGCCGACGCCCGCCATCCCCGGGCCGCCGACGGTGCCCAGCATGGACGGAATGTCGGCGATGAGCATGGCGGCGGGACGCTCCCCCCGCATCGCCGCGCCCCACACCCCCACCCCCGCGATGCCGCGGTACCGGCCGCCGCCCAGCTCCGCGGCCAGGGCCCGCGCCCGCTGCAGCGACTCGGCCGGCGTGGCGCCGGGGGCCAGCTCCGGCGGCGCCTCTCCGGGCGGAAGGGAAAGGAGGCGGCGCGCCAGCGATTCCACCTTGCGCTCCGCGGCGGTCAGCCCGTCCTCGGACGGGCGCGAGGCCAGCGCGCGGGCGCGCTCCGCGTGCAGCACCGGCGCCAGCCCGGGCACCGCGCGCGCGATGGCCGCGTCCACCGCGGCGCCCTCCAGCAGCACGTACAGGTCGCGGATCGGCGCCAGGGGTTCCGTGTTGGTCAACACCCCGGCGGAGACCAGGTGCCGGTTCCAGCGCGGGTTCAGGTCCGGGGCAAAGAGCGGCGTTCCCCGCGCCACCCGCTCCGCCTGGGCCAGGGCCATCAGCCGGTAGCGCGCCAGCGCCGCCGCTTCGCCCTCGGCCGCGTCCAGCGCCGGCGGCAGGTGCACGCGCTCCCCGTCCGCGGAGGCGAGAAGCTCTTCGCCGCGCAGGTGGCCGGGCTCGGGAAAGAACAGCCGGCGCGCCCAGTGCGGCGGCTCCGGCGGCTCCGTGGCGACGATGGGGATGGGGCGCCCGTACACGGCGGCGACCAGGATCTCCAGCCGCCGGCGCACCTCCTCCAGCCGCAGCACGGGGGGCTCGGTGACGGGGCGCCAGCGCCGCCAGAGCGCGCGGCCGCGGCCGGCGAGGCCGGTGGGGGCAGGCATCCTACAGCGTGGCCGCGATCAGGTCGCCGATCGCCGCCAGCAGGTCGGGATCGTCCGTGAGCGGGTTGACGAACGCGGCGCGGCACGCCTGCTCGGCGCCGATGCCCCCCGCCATCAGCCGCGCGGTGGAAACCAGCAGCCGCGTGCTGGGCGACTCCGCCAGCCCCTGGTCGCGCAGGCGGCGGACGCGCCGGGCGAGCTTGACCAGCGGCGCCGCGGCGGCGCGGTCGATGCCGCCCTCGTGCGCCACGATCTCGGCCTCGCGCTCTTCCGGCGGAAAGTCGAACTCCAGCGCCACGAACCGCTGCCGCGTGCTGGGCTTGAGGTCCTTGAGCGCGTGCTGGTAGCCGGGGTTGTAGGAGATGACGAGCTGAAAGCCGGGCGCGGCCTGGATCAGCTCGCCCGTCTTG
>DASQBH010001381.1:0-6164 GCA_035635315.1 Longimicrobium sp. | reverse complement strand
GGCCGGCCATCTTCGCCGCCGGGTCCAGCTCCATGGCCACGTCCACGAACTCGCGGTCCAGGAAGGGCACGCGCGCCTCCACGCCCCACGCCGCCATGGCCTTGTTGGCGCGCAGGCAGTCGTACAGGTGCAGCCGGTCCAGCTTGCGCACCGTTTCTTCGTGGAACGCGCGCGGATCGGGGGCGCGGTGAAAGTACAGGTATCCGCCAAAAAGCTCGTCGCTCCCCTCGCCGCTCAGCACCATGCGGATCCCCATCGCCCGGATCTGCCGCGCCATCAGGTACATGGGCGTGGCGGCGCGGATGGTGGTGACGTCGTACGTCTCCAGGTGGTGGATGACCTCCGGCAGCGCGTCGATCCCCTCCTGCACCGTGAAGTGCAGCTCGTGGTGCTCCGTGCCCACGTGCGCCGCCACCTCGCGCGCCGCCGCCAGGTCCGGCGACTCCCGCAGCCCGACGGCGAACGAGTGCAGCGGCCGCGCGTCCCCGCCCGCGTCCGCGGTTCGTTTGGCCACGGCGGCGATGATGGACGAGTCCAGCCCGCCGGAAAGGAGCACGCCGTACGGCACGTCGCACATCAGCTGGCGGCGCACGGCGGCCTCCAGCGCGGCGCGGACGCCGGCGGGATCGGACGGGCCGCCGCGCACGGCCTCGTACTCGCGCCAGGCGCGGATGTACCACGGGCGCGGCTCCGCATCGGTCGCGCTGTCCAGCACGTGCCCGGGCGGAAACTCGCGCACGTCGGGGCAGACGGGGACCAGCGCCTTCATCTCGCTCGCCACGTGCAGCGTCCCGTCCGCGTCGCGCCCCATGTACAGCGGCACGATGCCCAGGTGGTCGCGGGCCACCAGGTAGCGGTCGCGCGCCGCGTCGAACAGCACGAAGGCGAAGATCCCGTTCAGTGCGTCCAGAAAGTCCGCGCCGCGCTCGCGGTACAGCGCCAGGATCACCTCGCAGTCGCTTTCCGTGCGGAACGCGTAGGGTGAGGCCAGCCCCGCCCGCAGCTCGCGGTGGTTGTAGATCTCGCCGTTCACGGCCAGCACCTGCGCGCCGTCGGGGCTCAGCAGCGGCTGGGCGCCGTGCAGCACGTCGACGATGGCCAGCCGCTCGTGGGCCAGCACGGCGCGGTCGGTGGCGTAGATGCCGGAGCGGTCGGGGCCGCGGTGCCGCTGCAGCCGCGACAGGCGCACGGCCCGCGCGCGCAGCGGCGCGGGATCGCTGTGCAGGTCCAGCAGGGCCAGGATGGAGCACATACGGGTAACTCTCGATGCAAAAAGGCGGTGCACGGGCACGAAAAAGCGGCTCCTCGCGTGGTGCGAGGAGCCGCTGGGGGTACCGGGGATGGTGCGTGCGCGCGCTTTACGGCAACAGCAACCCTGGCCCACAGCTCCTCGCGGAGCGCGGGTTCAGATTATTGTTGCGGTTGCTGCGCGTGACGATCATCTGACGGTCATCCGATCTTCGTGTGCCGGCGGCGGCCGGCGTTTCGTGCGTCTTTTCCACGGTAACGCAGCGGAGGCGGTTCTGTCAACGCACCCGTCGCGACAGCTCATCCGAATCCGTCGACGACCAGTCTCTGCTCAGTTAGATCATGGAGTGAGGTGGATGGTTCTCCAGATCGCGCATCAGGTGGTGTGAACGGCTTGTTCCCATGTGCTGCGGAGACCATCCGGCGATCCGCATCCCTCTCCAAAAAACGCGGATGTGCCCCCTGCCGCATTCCATCTCTCTCCCGTTCCCGACAGCCCACGCCATCCGTGCCCCATCGACTGCCGCGCCCTCGAACGCAGAGGAAACGGCACGAGAAAACTCTGCTGACTCTGCTAACTCTGCGTGAGGCCCGTTCTTTTGCGGATTTCGCTCACGGCGTCACCCCCTCCACGAAGCTCCGCAGTCCCTCCAGCCGCCTGCGCACCTCGCGGGAAAACACGCGCACGAGGATGGGATTCAGCAGCGGCTGCAGCCACCGGGGCCGCCCCTGGACGGAGTAGCGAAAGACGACGCGCGTGCGCCCGTCCGCCTCCGGCATGAAGCGCCACGACCCCGCGAAGCCGCCGATGAACCACGGCCCTCGCGTCATCTTCACCGCCGCGACCCTGGGCGGGGAGAAGGAGACGTACTCCGTCTCCATCCCCAGCCGGTTGTGGGCCACGCACCATGCGCGCACGCCCAGCCCCGCCTCCGTCGCGCCGCCGACGAGCTCGGCGGAGCGGAGAAACGGATCCCACTGCAGCCGCCGCCCGTAATCCTGCGTAAGGGCGAACAGCGCGTCGGGCGTGTCGCGGATGAGGATGGAATCCTCGAACGTCATCCGTTCAGCGGGATGTGCGGATGCCGGATTCGGGGCCCGGCTAGACGGCGGGGGTGGTCTGCAGCACGCGGTTCACGCACTCCAGCAGGTGCGTGGGCTCCACCGGCTTGGTGACGAACACGTCGGCGCCGGCGCGGCGGGCCCGCACCTGGTCGTGCTCGAACACGTGGACGGTGCAGACGATGAGGGGGATGTGCTCGGTGGCGGGGTCGTCGCTCAGCTCGTCCAGCACGCCGAAGCCCAGCCCGTCGGGAAGGCCGATGTCCACCACCACCACGTCGGGGATCAGCTCACGCGCCTTCTCCAGCCCCTCGGCCCCGCTCTGCGCCGTGACGACCGCGTAGCCGCCGTGGCGCAGGATGGTCTCGAAAATATCAAGGCTCGCCGGGTCGTCCTCGACGATTAAAACGGTCTTCTCGCTCAACGCCACTCCAGGCCGGGGGACCCATCCAACGGGGGAAAGACATCTGCAAAGGCGTGGCCGTTGGGCACCCACCAGGAGGGCTGGAGCATCGCCTGAACGGTCAGTACGGGTGCATGTACCCGCATGTGCGGCGAGGGCTCCCTTCGGACGACGCCGTGCGGATTCCGTCATCCGTCCACCCCCTGGATCCTCCAAATCCGCCCCGGCCTTCCGAGGAAAACGGGACGGCACGGCTCCCGGGTCAGGGGGCGGTACCGGGGTCCCACCGCACCGGCGGCTCGCAGCCTTCCGTGCGCACGGTGAAGGTGACGGCGATCAGCTTCCAGACGCCGCCTTCGCGCACGAACTGAAAGGCGTCCACCCCGCAGTGGCTCAGGCGCCGGCCCAGGTGAAAGTCGTACGGTGCCCGCAGGGTCGCCATGTCGCCGTCGATCTGCACCTCGGGATCCCAGATCCGCTCCTTGAGCGCCTCGGGATTCCGCGCCACACCGGGGATCCACTCGTCCACCGTCCGCACCCGCGCCCCCTGCCCGCCCTCCGCCACGGAGACGATGATCGCCCGCGGATGAAGCAGCCTGCGCAGGGCCGTGGTGTCGCGGGCGAGCATCGCCACGAACAGGCTCTCCGCCGCGGCCACCACTTCGTGTTCACCCGCGCCGCCGCCGGCCCAGCGCGACTCGCCCAGGAACAGGCGCAGCCGGGCGGTGCGCTTCTCCGAGGCCTCCATGTGGCACCAGGCGCGCACGGACGGCTGAATGCTGCCGTCCTCGAACGGCGCCGCCTCTACCTCGCACTCCGCCTCCGTCTGGTCGTCCCACGCGCGCTGCGCCTGCTCGAGGAGCCGGGCCTGCGGGGGGTCGAGCGTTCCCAGCACCTGCTCGTACACGGCCTGCATTGCGTCGTGCGCGAGCCCCGACTCGCTCGCCGCGCAGAAGTTGTAGTCGATCTGCGTGTTCGCGGTATCGCAGTACCGCACCACGTGCTGCGCGCGCAGCGCGGCCGGGGCGCCAATCAGCAGCAGCGCGAGGATGGGGAGGATGCGGAACATGGGAGGGATCGGGGGATCGGTGTCACATCAGCGCGGCGGAGATGTCCCACCGCGATGCACGGGAGGGGACGCGCAGCCGCGCCCGTGTACGGCCAACCGTGCTCCGGGGAGGAGGGCTGAACGAAAGCAGCCCGTTGATCCGCAACGAGTTGGCGGATGCGCACGCTCTCCGCGGCAGCGATGCGCACGGTTCGGCACACCCGTTGCTTTGGAGACGGGCAAACACGGATCGGGGGCTGCCCCGCCGCACGAACATGGACCGCCCACCGACGGCACTCCAATGAAGACTCGCTCCATTGCTCCCACGCCCGCGCCCATGGACACGGATGCCTACGCCGGCTTCCTGAAGCTCTGGCTTACCCCCGCGCACAAGCTGCCGCCGCTGGACGAGGAGATCCGCGCGTACCTTCGCCACGCCAGCGAGTGCGAGCCGCTCTCCGACGCCGTACGCGACGCGCTGGGCCAGCCCACGCGCAAAGCCGCCTGATCCCGCACCGGGACCGAGCGCGTCCGCGCCCCCGCACCGCCTGACGGTGCGGGGGCGCGGCGCGTTCTCGGCGGGCCGCGGCGGCAGGAAGGGGCGGAGCGTCCGGACCCCGTCGGATCACCCCAGCGCGGAGAACAGCGCGATGGCGGCGATGGCCGCGCCGATGGCGGACTTGGCCGCGACGGCCACCATCCGCCCCACGAACGCGCCCCAGCCGACGCGCAGCGCCGCGCGCACTTCCGGGTTGCGCGTCAGCTCCATCAGCGCCGCGCCGGCAAAGGCGCCCACGAAGGCGCCGATCACGCTGCCGATCAGGAAGATCGGCACGCCGATGAAGGCACCGACGAGCGCGCCCAGGATGGCCCCCCACGCCGCCCGCCGGCTGCCCCCGTACTTGCGTGCGTAGCGGCCGCCCAGCGCGAACTCCAGCCCCTCGCCCAACGCCGCCAGGACGAGCACCAGGGTGATGGTCGCCCAGCCGACCGTCTGAAAGCCCGTCGCGAAGCCGTAGCCCACCACCCCCAGCACCTGCACCCAGGTGCCGGGAAGGCCAAAGGGGATCAGGAGCAGCCCCCCGACCTGCGACAGGACCAGCAGCGCGTACGCCATCCGCGGCCTAGAAGTAGTCCTGCGACAGCCCGGCCATGGCCGGCGGCGTGGACTGCTGCTGCCCGGAGCCGGAACCGGAGCCGGAGCGCCCGGAGAGCATGTTCATCTGCAGCTCGAAGTCGCCCGGGTTGGTGGCGGCGGCCTTGGCGACGGCGTAGTCCACCTGCCCGCTCATCACCAGGTCCATCAGCGCCTGGTCAAAGGTCTGCATCCCGTATGTCGTCTTGCCCTCGGCAATGTGCTCGGGGATCTCGCCCGTGCGGTCCGGGTCGGCGATGCAGTCGCGGATCGTCCCGCTCACCACCATCACCTCCGCCGCCAGCACGCGCCCCTTGCCGTCCTTCTTGGGGAGCAGCCGCTGCGAGACGACCGCCTGCAGCTGCTCCGCCAGGCGCAGGCGGACCACCTTCTGCTCCTCCGGCGGGAAGGTGGCCACCAGGCGGCTGATGGTGGCCGCGGCGTCGCGCGTGTGCACGGTGCTGATCACCAGGTGCCCCGTTTCGGCCGACTTGAGCGCGATGTCGATGGACTCGGTGTCGCGCATCTCGCCGATCAGGATGACGTCGGGGTCCTGCCGCAGCGCCGCGCGCAGCCCCACGCGGAAGTCGTCCGTATCGATCCCCACCTCGCGCTGGGTGATGGAGCAGTTGACGTCGCGGTGCAGGAACTCGATGGGGTTCTCCAGCGTGACCACGTGGCGGCGCATGTTCTGGTTCATGAACCCGATCATCGCCGCCTGCGTGCTGCTCTTGCCCGAGCCGGTAACGCCGGTGACCAGGATCATCCCCCGCTCCAGCGCGGCGATGTCCTGCACCACGGGGGGCAGGCCCAGCTGCTCGATGGTGGGGATCTCGAACGGGATCACCCGCATCACCACCATGAAGCTGCCGCGCTGGCGCAGGATGTTCACGCGAAAGCGGCCCACGCCGGGAAGGCCCCAGGAGCAGTCGTAGTCCTGCAGGTCGTCCACCCGGGCCCGGTCGCGCTCGTGCGGAATGAGCTTGAGGGCGATGGCGCGCGTCTGCTCCGGCGTGAGGCGCTGCTTGGTGAGCGGAACCAGCTGGCCGTTGATGCGGGCGCGGAACACGTCGCCCGCCTTGATGTGAAGGTCGCTGGCGCCGCGCTGCACGGCGGCCTGGATGATGTTTTCCACCTAATATCCTGCGTTCTTGTCGACGGTGTTCAGCAGGGGCTCCCCGGCCGCGTACCGCCGCAGGTTCTGGATGATCAGGTCCGTCTGGCGCCGCCAGAATCCGTGCGAGGCGCCGGAAACATGGGGAAGCACC
>DASQBH010001380.1:0-3173 GCA_035635315.1 Longimicrobium sp. | reverse complement strand
CGGCGCCTCCGCCGCGGGCCGTCAGCGATCGCGGACGGGGCAGGGACGAGCGCCCGGGCCGAGGGCGCGGACAGGCGAAGGGAAAGGGCAAAGGAAAGGGCTGATCGCCGCGGCGGATCAGCCCTTTGTCATTTGGTCCGGATGTAGATCGCTTGCCGTTCGGACGTGAATCGGTGACAACCGGTTGCGGATGCGCAGGCGCTTCCGATCCCGCACCGCGGCCAGCCGCGCACAATCCGCGCAGGCGGATTTCGTGACGTTCCAGCCGCGGTTTCAACCGCCGAAATCGAGGCCTGCCGGCGATCCTCGATCTCCCAATCCCGTGTCCCCTGTCCCTTTGTCCCGCCGTCCCTACTGGTTCGTCCCCGAACGCGCTTCGCTCGTCGTCAGCAGCTGCTCGGAGACCACGTACCACTTTCCGTCGTCCTCGTCCCGCTTGAAGATGTACTCCTGCATCCCGCGCCCCTGCCGGACGCGGCCGTCCCCGCCAAAGACCCACTCCTTGTCCGCCAGCACCCGGGCACGGTCGGGCGCCTGCCACTCCACCCGGATGGTGCGCAGCCCGATCTGCCGATCGTCGTAGCGGCGCATGTCGCGGGTGCGGTCGCGGCGCACGCCGGCGCGCGGCAGGTTGTTGGAGTTGTAGTAGTCCACCCGGCTGCCGTAGTGCGACATGTGCCGGCTGATGTCGCCGTCCACCCACGCCTTGTTCAGGTCGTGCACCGCCGCCGTGATCTCCGCCTCGGCCTGCGCCAGCACGTTTGCCGGGTTGGCGGGCGTGGGCGCGGGAACGGCGGGGACCTGCGCGGGCGGGTTCGGCGCTGGCGTGGCGGTCTGCGGCGCGCCGGACGCGGGCGGCTGCGTGGCCGGCACCGGCTGAGCGGCGGCGCGGCCGGCGACGCCCTGCAGTCGCACGAACTCCTCGTCCAGCGCGGCGATGCTGCCGGTGTCCAGCTCCGCCGGCGCCGCCGCGACTGCTGCGGGATCGTCGTTCCCCCCGCGGCGCGCGGCCCACACGGCGACCGCCAGCAGCAGCAGGAGCGGGACGATCCACATCACCGGCGTGCGCGGAAGGGCGGGGCGGCGCGTGGAGGGCGGCGCTACCGGGATCCCCTCCGCGGGGACCACGCGCGCGGGCGGCGCCTCGCGGACCGGCGGAGCCTCCGTCACGGGCGGAATTTCCGTCACCACCGGAGCCGGGATCGACGGAGCGATGATGGGGACGCCGGCCGTGGCGCTCAGCAGCTCCGTGGCGTCCGCGTCCGGCACCGGCGCGGCGGCATGAAAGGCGGTGGCGTCGTCCTCCAGCTGCGCCGCGGTCAGCGCTTCGACAAAGGTGGCGGCGTCGGGAAAGCGGTCCGCGGGGCGGGGGCGCAGGGCGCGCTGGATCACCTCGCAGACGTGCTGGGGCACGCTGCGCCAGGCGTCCGTCACCGGCAGCGGCACGTCCTCGCCGGCGCGGACGGCGGCGCGCTCCTCTTCGTTGAAGGGGCGCTTGCCGGCCAGCATCTCGAAGCCGATCAGCCCCAGCTGGTACACGTCCGACGACGCGGTGACCGGCGCGCTCATGTCCAGCTGCTCGGGCGACGCGTACGCCGGCGAGTGCGGCAGGCTGCCGATGGTGGTGAGCGCGTGCTCGGGATCGTCCTCCAGCGGCTTGGCGATGCCGAAGTCCAGGATCTTTACCGCGTCGATGTCGTCGCCGTCGCCGATCAGAAAGACGTTGGCCGGCTTTACGTCGCGGTGCACGATGCCCGCGCGGTGGCCCGCCGCCACGCCCCGCGCCGCATCCACCAGGATGCGCAGCGCCTCGGGGCGGGTAAGGGGGCGCTCGATCATCGCCTCCTTGAGGTCGCGCCCGCGCAGCAGCTCCATGACGATGAAGTCCAGCTCCAGCTCCGGGTCCGTCCCGTAGTCGAAGATCTGGACCACGTTGGGGTGCTGGATGCGCGCCGCGCTGGCCGCCTCGCGCCGAAAGCGCTCGCGGAAGTTGGCCAGCGCCGTGTCAGACGCGGCGGCCAGCGAGACCACCTTGACGCCCACCTCGCGGCCCAGCGTCTTGTCCAGCCCGCGGTAGACCACGCTCATCCCGCCGCGGGCGATGGCGTCGACCACCTCGTAGCGGCCGGAGAGCGTCCGGCCCACCATCAACCCTTCCAGGCCGCGCCTCATGCCGCCGCCGCCTCCGCGCGCTCCAGCGCGTGCTTGGCGATCTGCCGCAGCGCGCCCAGGTGGTAGGCCGAGTGCGCCACCGTGGCTACCAGCCCTTCCAGCAGCTCGGCATCCATCGGCTGCTGGTGCACCATCACCACGAACGCGTCGTACGTGGCGCGCAGCTGTCCGCGCAGCGCCGTCCACGCGTCTTCATCCACCTCACGCACGTCCCAGCTGCGGGCCCAGTCCGTCTTCTTCCGCTCGCCGCGCATCCAGCGGACGGAGACGTCCAGGCTGAAGCGCACGTGCTCCGCCTGCGCCGCGGCCGTGGCGCCGCCCTCGTCCACGGCGGCCGATGCCTGCTCGGCCGTCAGCGCGTCCAGCGTGCCGAACAGGCCGCAGTCGGGCAGGTTGTTGACGAAGTGGGTGCTGCGCGGGTCCGCGGGCCCGGCAAACGCTTCGGAAAGGATGGGGAGCACGGCCCGAAGGACGGTCTCGCGCGGGATCTCGGACATCTCTGCTTTCCACGAGGGGCGGACGGAATCAGCAAACGCCGCGCAAGGCGCAAGCGATGTGCCCGGGCGTCTGAAAACAAAACCCTTGACTCAGGGGACAATCTCGTTAAACTGACACGCAGTGGCGTATCACATCCAGCCACACCTCGCCCGCAGTCCATTCATAAGCAGTCCCCACACGCACGCTTTCAGCACCGCCACTGCGGTCCTGCATCCATCCGTCCAGGGATAAATGCAGGAGGAATGTGCAGGAGCGGCCCCCGACGAGATTTCGCCGGGGGCCGCTCCGTTTCGCATTCTCCGAAAAAACGCCGTCAGCCGCGCGGCGGGTGCCCCGCGTGCTCGTCCTCCTTCGCGGGCTCGGCGGCCTTCGGCGTCTCCGTCGTCTTCGGCTGCGCCGTCTCCCTCTGCCTGGGCTGCGGCGTCTCCGTCTGCCTGGGCTGCGACGTCTCGGTGCGCGTGCGGCTGCCGCTCGCCGACCCACTCGTCCGCGCCGTGCCCGAC
>DASQBH010001379.1:0-2999 GCA_035635315.1 Longimicrobium sp. | reverse complement strand
GTGGGCCGACGAGATCCGCCGGCGGGTGCATGACTACCGGACTGGCAAGGCAAAGACGCGCCCGATCGACGAAGTCCTCGACGAAGTCGACGAGTTGCTCCGGTGAAGAAGCTCGGGTTCGAGATCACGGACGAAGCGGAGGCGGATTATCGGAGCGCGGTGGCCTTCTACGCAGATGACAGCAAGGAAGCCGCGCGAGCCTTTGCTCAGGAGTTTCGAGCAGTCATCGCCCTGCTCCGTGAACGACCGCTGATCGGTACTCCTCACCTTGAAGGAACGCGTCGGAAGGTACTTTCCCGCTTTCCATTTTCCGTAATCTACGATGTGCTCTCGGATCGTGTGGGTGTGATTGCCGTGGCACATCATAGTCGCGATCCGGAATACTGGCTGGAGCGTGCCAAGCACCGGCGCGGCGGATGAAGATCGTAGTGGCGGTGGTGGGGAAGGCGAAGGGCGCCGTGGGCGAGGCCATCGGAGAGTACGAGGCCCGCGCGCGGCGCTATTTTGCGTTCGAGTCGCACGAGGTGAAGGAGGAGCAGTACCGCGGCAAGGGCGACGCGCCCCGCGTGCGCGACGAGGAAGGGAAGCGGCTGCTGGCGCGCGTGCCCGCCGGCGCGGAGATCGTGGCACTGCACGAGACGGGGCGCGCGTGGGACTCGCACCGGCTGGCGGCGTACCTGGCGGAGCTGCAGGTGCGCGCCAGCCCCGGCGTGGCCTTCCTGATCGGCGGGGCGTACGGGCTCTCGGACGAGATCCTGGCGCGCGCCAGCCACACCCTCGCGCTAGGCGCCATGACGCTGCCCCACGAGCTGGCGCGGCTGGTGCTCACCGAGCAGATGTACCGCGCGGGGACCATCAACCGCGGCGAGCCGTATCACAAGGGCAGGGAATAGGGGGACAGGTTACAGGGACAGGGGCGCGGACGGGGTTCGGAGGGCGATGCTGGCGGTCGGCGATGCGATTCGGGGTGTATTCACGTTTTGGATGCGCTCTGCAGTTGAAACAGCCTGGGACCCTCGCGAAATCGAGATCGTGGCTCTGAGGGCATTTTCGAAAGCGGGATTTCAGGGGCACGATCCCCCAAAACGGGTTTGTGACGATTGGTGGTGCCTGACGCTTGCTGGACGGCGCCGACCTATTTAATCTGTAACACATGCGGTTATCATTTCCGCACGGGTACCTGGATCGTAGACTACCAAGAGGAGCCGCTCCGTACGGCGGCTCCTTGCGTCATCCTGACGGGAGGGCGACCTGACGCTCAAGATCGAGGTCCAGCCGCTGCGCGGATCGCGCCTGGTGGACGACTACCGCGCCGGAAAGCCGGAGGCGGCGCGCTTCTTTGCCGGCCACCCCGGCGACCTGCGGGCCTTCCGCGCCAAGCTGGCCGAGGTGGGCCGCCGCTTTGGGCGCACGGAGCGCGAGACGGCCGCGGCGGCGGTGCGCCCCACCTCGTCCGGGGCGGCGGCGCGGCTGGCCCGCTTCGTCGAAGAGGGCGGGGCAATGGTGACCACCGGTCAGCAGGCCGGCCTGTTCACCGGGCCCATGTACACCATCCACAAGATCCTCACCGCCATCCGCCTTGCCGAGTTGCTTGAGGAGCGGCTGGGCGTGGTGGTGCTTCCCGTCTTCTGGGCCGCCTCGGAGGACCACGATTTCGACGAGGCCAACCACACGTATCTGGTGGATGGGGCGGGGAAGCTGCGCCGTCTGGCCGTCTCCGCCACCGACGCCCGCCCTGTGCCGATGAGCGAAATGCGGCTGGGGGAGGACGTTGAAAAACTCTCAAGTGAACTGCTGGATATTGTTGGTAGTGTTGGCGATAACAATGTTGATCTGAGAGAGATTTTAGCCGCCTATCAGCCGGGCAGGACGGTGGCGGAGGCGTTCCGCGGAACGGTGGAGCAGCTGTTCGCGGGGTTCGATCTGCTGGTCACGGATGCGGCCGATCCGCACGTCAAACGCGCCTCGCTCCCCGTGCTGCTGGGAGACGTGGAGCGGGCGGCGGAGCACGAGCGGCTGCTGGCGGCGCGGACGGAGGAGGTGCTGGCCGCCGGCTACTCCGCGCCCGTGACGGTGCGGCAGGGCGCCGCGAACGTCTTCTTTCACGGCCCCGCCGGGCGCGAGCGGCTGGCGAAGACGCGGGACGGCTGGATCGCCCGGGAGGCGCGGATCCGCTTCACGCGCGACGAGATCGCGGAGCGGATGCGGGCCGAGCCGGGCGCCTTCAGCCCGAACGTGTTCCTGCGGCCGGTGGTGGAATCCGCCGTCTTCCCCACGCTGGCGTACGTGGGCGGGCCGGCGGAGACGGCGTACTTCGCGCAGATCGGGCCGCTGTTCCAGGCGTTCGGCATCATCCCGCCCATCTCCTATCCCCGCTTTGCCGCGCGCCTGGTGCCGGACGAGGTCGCTGCCAAGGCGGCGGCGCTGGGCGTTGCGTACGACGAGCTGCGGCAGCCGGAGCACGAGCTGGCGTCGCTCCTCGCCCGGCGTCGGCTGCCGAAGGAGATCGACGATCGGCTGCACACGATTCGGGTGTCGCTGGTGGAGGAGTTCGGCCGCCTGATGGACGCCGCCGCCGGCATCGACTTCAACCTGGATTCGGCGCTGGGGGCGCGGCGCAACCGGGCGCTGCTGGAGGTGGCGGACGCGGAGGCCAAGATCCTGGCGCACGCAAAGAAGAACGACCGCGGCATCACGGACGACCTGCCCCTGGTCCGCAACCACCTGATGCCGCTGGGAACGCCGCAGGAGCGCGTGCTGAACGTGTTCCCCTACCTGGCGATGCGGCCCACGCTGCTGCACGACCTGGCGCAGGCGATGGAGGTGCGCTTCGACGCGGAGCCGGAGGAGGCGCAGGCGCCGCCGGGTGGCGCGGTCCATGCACCCGCGCGCGCCCAGCCGGCGGGCACCGCGCCCGACCCGATCGCCTGACCCCTGAACCGCCCGCCGGGAACCCCCCGCGCGGGCGTTCTTCCACCGGATGCCGATGACGCGCGACC
>DASQBH010001378.1:0-2942 GCA_035635315.1 Longimicrobium sp. | reverse complement strand
GCTTCCGTCGCGTAGCCCGTGTGACCGGGATCGAGGACCCAGCCGAGCTCGACCCCGCCACGCTCGCGACGGAGCACCACGTCGCCGATGATGGGGCGCAGCTGGCAGCGCATCTCGCCGGACCTCACGCGGGCCGATCCCGCCACGCTGGGGCCGTCGGGCGGGCCCATCACCCGCGACCAGACGGGGGTGGAGACGTACGCCACGGTCTTTACCGTCGCGCCCAGCGCGCGGGAGCGGGGGCTCATCTGGACGGGCTCGGACGACGGCAAGGTGTACGTGACCCGCAACGGCGGGGGGGAATGGGACGACGTGACCCCGCCGGCGCTGCCGGAGCACACCAAGATCTTTACCGTCGAGGCGTCGCCGCACCGGCCGGGGACGGCGTACGTGGCGGGGAACCGCTACCTGCTGGACGACTTTCGTCCCTACCTGTTCCGCACCGACGACTACGGGCGCACGTGGACGAACATCGCCGGCAACCTGCCGGAGGGCGACAACCTTCGCTCGGTGCGCGAGGACCCCGTCCGCCCGCGGATGCTGTACGCGGCCACCGAGCGCGGCATCTGGATCTCCTGGGACGACGGCGGCAGCTGGGAGTCCATCCGCCTGAACCTGCCGGTCGTGCAGGTCTCCGACGTGGCCGTGCGGGATGCGGACGTGGTGATCAGCACGCACGGGCGCTCGTTCTACGCGCTGGACGCGGGCGCCCACCTGCTGCGGCAGATGCGCGACGTCCCCGCGCAGCCGGACGCCCCGGCGCGCACCCGCGCCCGCGCCGCGCAGACGCCGCCGCGCCTGTACCAGCCGGCGGACGTCGTGCGCGGCGTGGACCAGGGCGTGACGGTCTACTACCAGCTGCCGGCGGCGGCGCGGCGGCTTACGGTGGAGTTCCTGGACGCGCAGGGGAACGTGATCCGCTCCTTCGCCAACGACACGCGGCCGGATTCGCTGCGCAAGGCGGGCGGGGGCGGGGGAGAGGATGACGACGAGCGGCCACGCGCCCAGCGGTTCGCGCCCGCGCAGCAGGGGATGAACCGCTTCGGCTGGAACCTGCGCTACCCGGGCCCCACCTCGTTTCCGGGGATGATCCTGTGGGCGGCGGACACGGCGACGGGCCCGCGCGTGCTCCCCGGCACCTACACGGTGCGGCTTACGGCGGACGGCCAGGTGCAGCGCCAGGCCTTTACCGTCCACACCGACCCGCGGGTGCAGGGGGTGACGCAGGCGGACCTGCAGCGCCGCTTCGACTTTGCCATGCAGATCCGCAACCGCACCAGCGAGGCGAACGACGCGGTGCTCCTGATCCGCGGGGTGCGCAAGCAGGTGGAGGAGCGCCTGGGCAGGACGCAGGACGCGGAGGTACGGCAGGCGGGCGACTCGCTGCTGGCGCGCATCGCCGCCATCGAGGAGCGGCTGTACCAGGTGCGCAACCAGAGCAACCAGGACCCGCTCAACTACCCGATCCGCCTGAACAACAAGCTGGCGGCGCTGATGAGCCACGTCGAAGAGGCGGAGGCCGCGCCCACGGAGCAGTCGTACCAGGTGTTCCAGGAGCTTTCCGGCCAGCTGGACCGCGAACTGTCCGCGCTGAACGCCGTCTGGACGCAGGATCTGGAGGCGTTCAACCGGCTCCTTCGTTCGAAGCGCCTCCCCCCCGTCACCCGCACGCCGCTGGTGGTGGATCCGGACGCTCCGGCGAGCGGGGGTGGCGACGACGACGCCGAGGAAGAGGAGGAGCGGAAGCGCTGGTGAGCCTTCGAGGCGCACCGTAGCGAAGCGGGGCAGAGCACGGATGGTGCTCTGCCCCGCTCGCGCGTATGGCCGCGCATCTACCGATCTGGCGTCAGTAGCACGCGTAGTCGGGGTTCGTCTCCATGCACGGGGCCTGGACGAAGGTCACCGCCCTTGCCTGCACGCCGTCCGTTCCCCGCGTCCCGGTCAGGCGCAGGTAGAAGTCCATTCCACCGGCCCAGTAGGTCAGGCTGGGGCCGCTGCCCAGCGGGGACCAGAACAGGCCGTCCCAGCTCACCTCCCAGGTGAACTGCGGGTTCAGCCCGCCGCCCGTGTGGGCCGCCGTCCAGGTGTACTCTCCGGACACGGTGATGTAGGTGGGGCCGCTGATGCTCACGGCAAACGGGTCGGTCGCCAGCGTGAAGAGCAGCCGGTTGGGCGAGCCGGTGCCGATGGAGGACAGCCTGCTGGTGGAGGCGTCGTTGACGATGAAGCCGTGAACCGCGGCGGCCGACGCGCCCGGGCTGCCCTGCAGGTACAGTGCGGCCGCCCCGGCCACGTGCGGCGACGCCATCGAGGTGCCGTCGATGGTGTTGGTGCCGCCGCCGATCCAGGCCGAGGTGATCCCCTCGCCGGGGGCGAACAGGTCCACGCACGAGCCGAACTTGGAGAACCACGCCTTCTGATCGTTCGCGTTGCTGGCGCCCACCGTAAGCGCCTCGCCCACACGGGCGGGCGAGTAGCTGCACGCGTTGTCGGCGGGCTGGTTGCCTGCCGCCACCACCGCCGTCACTCCCGAGCTGATCACCCTGCGCAGGGCGTCGTCGATGGCCTGGTCGGCACCGCCGCCCAGCGACAGGTTGGCCACCGCGGCTCCCTGGCGGTTCAGCCGCACCCAGTCCAGCCCAGCCACCACGGTAGACGTGGTGCCATTGCCGGCGCAGTCCAGCACCCGCACCGCGACGACGCGCGCATCCTTCGCCACGCCGTACGTGCTGCCGGCAACGGTGCCGGCGACGTGCGTGCCGTGCCCGTTGCAGTCCTGGGCGTTCCCTCCAAACGCGTCGTAGCCCGCTGAGGCCCTTCCCCCGAACTCCGGGTGCGACGTCTGGATTCCCGTGTCGACCACGTAAACGGTGACGCCGGAACCGGTGCGGGCGTACCTGTAGCTGCCGTCCAGCGGCCGGTCGCGCTGGTCCACCCGGTCC
>DASQBH010001377.1:0-3094 GCA_035635315.1 Longimicrobium sp. | reverse complement strand
CGGTCGATGGTCGTGCGGGGGATGACGGATTCGCGCCCGCTCCACTCCTCCAGCAGCGTCCGGCGCTCGCCCTCCGCCAGCATGGGCAGGGTGCTGACGCGCGCATCGGGGTTCGCCAGCATCCCCGCCAGCAGGGCGCGGTAGTGCCCCTCCATCCGCTCGATGGTCGCGTCGTCGAAGAGGTCGGTGGCGTACTCCCAGATCATGGTCACCTCGTCGTCGTCCGCCGCGCGCTGCGAGGCGCGGGGAAGGGAGATGACCTGCAGGTCGAACTTGGCGGACTCGTTGCTCAGCGCCTCGGTGACGCTCATCCGCGCGCCGGGGAGCTCCAGGGAGGGGTAGGGGACGTCCTGGAAGGAAAAGGCGACCTGGTAGATGGGCAGGTGCGACAGGCGCCGCTCCGGCTGCAGCGCTTCGACCACCTCGCCGAACGGCACCTCGCGGTGCGCGTACGCCTGCAGGGTGGTGGCGCGCACCCGCTCCAGCAGCTCCGCCACGGTGGGGTCGCCGGCCAGGTCGGCCCGCAGCGCCACCGTGTTCACGATCATCCCGATCACGCCTTCGGCCGCGCGCTCGTTGCGGTTGGCCACGCCGCCGCCCACGGCAAAGTCCGCCTGCCCCGTGTAGCGGTGCAGCAGCACCTGAAAGGCGGCCAGCAGCGTCATGTACAGCGTCACGCCCCGCGCGCGGCCGCTCTCCCGCGCCGCCCGCGCCAGCTCCGGCGGCAGCAGGTGGCGCCGCGTGCGCCCGCGAAAGCTCATCTCCGCCGGGCGCGGCCGGTCCGTGCGCAGCTCCAGCACCGGCGGCTCGGGCGTCAGCTTCTCGCGCCAGTACGCCAGCTGCCGCGCGGCCTCGGGAGTGCGCATCCACGCGTGCTGCCACACGGCGACGTCCGCGAACTGCACCTCCGGCTCCGGCAGCGGCGACGCCTCCCCCGCCGCGTACGCCGTGTAGAGCGCCGCCAGCTCGCGCAGGTACACGCCGAAGCTCCACCCGTCGTGGACAAAGTGGTGCTCCACCGACGCCAGCACGTGCTCGTCCTCCCCCGTGCGGTACAGCGTCCAGCGGATCAGCGGCAGCTCGCCCAGGTGGAACGGCTTCTGGAACTCCGCGCGCAGCAGCCGCTCCAGCTCCGCCTGCTGCGCATCCCCCGCCAGGTGACGCAGATCGGTGACGGGAAGGTCGACGGGCCACGGCCCCTGGATCACCTGCCGCGGCTCGCCGTCCACGGCCACGAAGACGGTGCGGAAGATCTCGTGGCGCCGCACCAGCTCGGTAAGGGCGCGGGCCAGGGCGTCCACGTCCAGCCGCCCCTCGAAGCGGGTGGCCGCCTGGAAGTTGTACGACTTCATCCCCGGCGAGAGCTCCTGGAAGAACCAGATGGCCCGCTGGGAGAAGGAGAGGGGGAGCGGCTGGTTTCGATCAACGCGTACCAGTGGTGGCGCGTCAGGATCTGCTGCGGTGCCGTTCCTTTCCACCGCCCGCGCCAGCTCCGCCGGCGTGCGCGCTTCGAATACGGCCAGCAGCGGCAGCGCCGCGCCGAACGCCTGCCGGATGCGAGATGTGATCTGGGTGGCCCGAAGGGAGTGTCCGCCGAGGTCGAAGAAGTCATCTTCCGCGCCCACCCGCGCCACGCCCAGCACTTCCTCCCAGATACGGCAGACGACGTCTTCCGCCGGGGTGCGCGGCGCCACGTACGCGCGCGCCGCGTCCACCGAGGGTGCGGGCAGGACGTGGCGGTTCACCTTGCCGTTGGGCAGGCGGGGCAGGGCGTCCAGCACCACGATGGCGCTGGGGACCATGTACTCCGGCAGCCGCTCGCGCAGAAACGCCCGCAGGTCGGCGGCGGCCGGCGCGGGCCCCTCCGCCACGGCGGCGTACCCCACCAGCACCGGGCCGCCGGCCGCGTCCTCGCGCACCGCCGCGGCGGCGTCGGCCACGGCGAGATGGCGGCGCAGCGCGTCTTCCACCTCGCCCAGCTCCACGCGGTAGCCGCGCACCTTCACCTGGTGGTCGGTGCGGCCCAGGCAGTCCACCTGCCCGTCGTCGCCGCCGCGCCCCAGGTCGCCGGTGCGGTACATCCGCGCGCCCGGCAAAGCGCTGAACGGGTCGGGGATGAACTTCTCCGCCGTCGCTGCGGGGTGGCGCAGGTAGCCGCGGCTCACCCCCGCGCCGCTGATCCAGATCTCCCCCGTCTCCCCGTGCGCCACGGGACGGAGGTGGTCGTCCAGGATGTACAGCCGGCTGTTCGCGATCGGCCGGCCGACGGGCATCGGGCGCTCCGTGCCGCGGGGGGGAATGGCGTACGTGGAGTACGTCGTATCCTCCGTGGGCCCGTAGAGGTTGAGGATCTGTTCGAGATTGGGGAGGGCACGGTAGAGGTCCTGCGCCAGCTCGTTGCGCAGCGGCTCGCCGCCCAGGTTCAGGGAGCGGATGGAGTGGGGGATGCCGCCCATCCGCAGCAGCTCGGCGGCCGCGGAGGGCACCATCGAGGCGACGTCGACCGATTCGCCCGCCGGGAGCGTGGCCAGGTGCAGGGCGTTGGGGACGATGACGATCCGCGCGCCCAGCGAGAGCGGCACCCAGGTCTCCGCCACGTGCACGTCGAAGCAGACGGAGGTGCTGGCGAGCACCGACGTCCCCTCGCCGATCCCCAGCACCTCCGGCGCCCAGCGGATGAGCGTGGCGACGCTGGCGTGGCGGATCTGCACGCCCTTGGGGGTGCCGGTGGACCCGGACGTGTAGATGACGTGCGACAGGTTTTCCGGCACGGCGCCGGACGCGAACGGCTCCGCGGATTCCGCGTCGATCGCGCTCCACTCGCCGTCCAGCTCCACCACCGCCGCGCTTCCCGCGTCCAGCCGCCCCCGCAGCGCCGGCTGGGTGAGGAGGACGGGGACGCGCGTGTCGGCCAGCATCAGCTCCACGCGGGCGCGGGGGTACGCCGGGTCCAGCGGCACGTAGGCGCCGCCGGCCTTGAGCACCGCCAGCATCCCCACGATCAGCTCCGGCGAGCGCTCCATGTAGACGCCGACGAGCACGTCCGGCCCCACGCCGTGGCGGCGCAGCAGGCGGGCGGCCTGGTTGGCGCGCG
>DASQBH010001376.1:0-2904 GCA_035635315.1 Longimicrobium sp. | reverse complement strand
GCGCTCTACGGCGCCGACCGCCCGGCCGTGGGCTTCGCGCTGGAGACGGACGAGCTGGCCGACCTGCTGGCCCGGGTGCCCGCGTGACGCCGCTGCGCATCGCCCTCCCCAAGGGGCGCATGATGGACGAGGCGCTGACGGTGTTCGCGCGCATCGGCTCCGAGATCGACCCCGCCGCCCGCGACTCGCGCCGGCTCATCCTGCCCAGTGCGGACGGCCGCTTCGAGTTCCTTCCCGTGAAGAGCGGCGACGTGCCCGTCTACGTGGAGGCCGGCGTGGCGGACGCGGGCGTGGCCGGCAGCGACGTGCTGGACGAGCGCGAGCCGGACGTGCTGCGCCCGCTGGACCTGGGGTTCGGCGGGTGCGCGCTGGCCGTGGCGGCGCCCCGGGACGCGTCGTATCCGTACCTTCCCGGCGGGGGGATGCCGCGCGTGGCCACCAAGTACGTGGAGAGCGCGCGGCGGCACTTCGCGGGAAAGGGGATGCAGGTGGAGCTCATCCACATCTCCGGCTCGGTGGAGCTGGCGCCGCTGCTGGGGCTGGCGCACTGGATCGTGGACCTGGTGCAGACGGGGCGCACGCTGGCGGAGAACGGCCTGGTGGTGGTGGAGGAGATCAGCCGCAGCAGCGCGCGCCTGATCGTGAACCGCGCCAGCCACAAGCTGCGCCTGGAGGAGCACCAGCGCCTGATCGCGGACCTGGCCGCGGCGGTGGAGCGAAACGAAGTGCGTTAGTGCGTGAGTGCGAAAGTGCGAAAGTGCGAAAGTGCGAAAGTGCGAAAGTGTGAAAGTGTGAAAGTGCGAAAGTGCGAAAGTGTGAAAGTGCGAAAGTGCGAAAGTGCGAAAGTGCGAAAGTGCGAAAGTGCGAAAGTGCGAAAGTGCGGATGATCCCCGGTTGCGGACGCGCAGGTGCCTGGGACGCCGCAAACGGTCTGGCCGCCGAGTCCGCGCAGGCGGACTTCGTGATTTTGTAGCCGCGGTTTCAACCGCTTGGGACGGGGCCGCGGTAACGCTCCACCGCCGATGACGCACCGCACCATCTTCAATCCTGGACGGAACCGAAGTGCCCGATATACAGACCCTGCGCGCCACGCCGCCCTTCCGCGAGCTGCGGGAGATGGCGGCGGCTGCTTCTACGGACGATCCCGCGCTGCGCGACGCGGTCGCCGGCATCCTGCGCGACGTGGCGAGCCGCGGGGACGCGGCGCTGCTGGAGTTCACGGCGCGCTTCGACGGCTTCGACGCCGGCGGCGCGGCGGGGCTGCGCATCGGCGCGGACGCGCTGGCGCAGGCGGCGGCGTCCGTCGATCCGGCGCTGCTGGAGTCGCTGCGGCGGGCGGCGGAGAACATCCGCCGCTTTCACGAGCGGCAGCGGGAGCACGGGTTCCTGGACATCGACCCCGACGGCTCCGTGCTGGGGCAGCGCGTGGCGCCGCTGCGGCGCGTGGGGATCTACGTTCCCGGCGGCCGCGCGGCGTATCCGTCCTCCGTGCTGATGAACGCCATCCCGGCGTCGGTCGCCGGCGTGGACGAGATCGCGATGGTGACGCCCACGCCCGGCGGTGAGGTGCTGCCGGTGGTGCTGGCGGCCGCGCACGTGGCGGGGGTCACGGAGGTGCTGCGGATCGGCGGGGCGCAGGCGGTGGGGGCGCTGGCGTACGGCACGGAGAGCATCGGCCGCGTGGACAAGATCGTGGGCCCCGGCAACAAGTGGGTCGCCGAGGCCAAGCGCCAGGTGTTCGGCACGGTCGACATCGACATGGTGGCCGGCCCGTCGGAGATCCTGGTGATCGCGGACGACGCGGCCGACGCCGTGCACGTGGCGGCGGACCTGATCGGCCAGGCGGAGCACGACCCCGACGCCATCGCCTGGCTGGTGACGACGTCGGCGGAGCTCGCCGCGCGCGTCCCGGCGGAGATCGACCGCCTGCTGGAGCGCAACCCGCGGCGCGACGTGGCGCGCGCGGCGCTGGAGGCCAACGGCGCCATCGTCATCGTCGATTCGCTGGAAGACGCCGCCGCCGTCGCCGACCTGCGCGCGCCGGAGCACCTGGAGCTGCTGGTGCGCGAGCCGCTGATGCTGGCGGGCCGCATCCGCAACGCCGGCGCGATCTTTCTCGGCGCCAGCAGCCCCGAGCCGATGGGCGACTACTTCGCGGGGCCCAACCACGTGCTGCCCACGGGCGGCACGGCGCGGTTCGCCAGTCCGCTGGGCGTGTACGACTTCGTCAAGCGCACCAGCCTGATCGGCCTGTCCCCCGCGCGCCTGCGCCGCGACGCGGACGACGTGATTCGCCTGGCGGAGTCCGAGGGCCTGTTCGGCCACGCCGAGGCGGTGCGGGTGAGACTTTGAACAGCAGTGCGAAAGTGCGAAGGTGCGAGAGTGCGAAAGTGGTTTTCGCCGTTACTCTCGCACTTTCGCACTCTCGCACTTTCGCACTCTTCTACTGACTTTCGAGGATCCAGTGAAGGTTCTGTATTCCGTCATCGCCGAAGACGCACAGCTGCGCAGCGACGGGCGCATGGACGTGCACGGCATCTTTCACGAGCTGTACGCGCGCGGCTTTCCCGCGCAGCAGGAGCGGCTCACGCTGGTGACCACCATCGAGTGGGACGACAGCGAGCGCGGCGCCATCGACTTTGCCGTCAACCTGCTGGACCCCGACCGCGGGCCGGTGCTCACCATCAACGCGCAGACCCAGGTGGAGGACCAGTACGCCGTCCATCGCCCGGCCCGCACGCAGATGGCCATCCCCATCGACCAGCTGATCTTTCCCCGCGCCGGCGCCTACGAGTTCGAGCTCACCGTCGGCGAGACGAAGCAGGCGCTCGCGCCCATCTACCTGATCGAGGATCCGGACGCGCACTGACGAACACGGCCGCGGCGCCTCACCCGCGCCGCGGC
>DASQBH010001375.1:0-10801 GCA_035635315.1 Longimicrobium sp. | reverse complement strand
GACAACGCAGGGTCCGCCTGCGCGGACCGCTCGTGCCGGATTCGAAGCGAGTGCACACCCGCAGGTGCCGTCGCGGTTGAAGCCCCGCGCGGGTTGCGGGGCTTCCCGCATTTCCAGCGGCGGGGCCGCGGGTTCACCCGCCCGGGACGATGCCTGCCACCCGGCTCCGGCCCCGCACCCCTCGCCGACCCGCAACCGCTGGTTCGGCCGATCCCGCGACGTCGGGGCATCCCACGAAAACCGAAGGGCTGGCGCGCGGCCCTCGGGACGCGCAGAATGCGACACAGACGGTACTCGGAGGGGGCCTTCGACCACCTTTGGTTGACCCCCCTGTGGGCGCGGTCTATATTTTCCCGTTCGTCTCGCGCGAAAGTGGCGGAATGGTAGACGCGCTGGTCTTAGGAACCAGTGGCTCAGGCCGTGGGGGTTCGAATCCCCCCTTTCGCACCTCGCCAACAACAGTTCTTTCCGCAGATAGACAGCCGGATGGCCGAGCATAGCACTGCCCCCGTTACCGAGGTGCGCGTCGACGTGCAGGAGCCCAACTCCTGGAGCCGCCGCCTTTCCATCACCGTGCCCAGCGAGCGCGTGCGCCGCGTGCGGCAGTCCGTGGCCGCCAAGATCGCCGGCAACGTGCGCCTTCCCGGCTTTCGCAAGGGCAAGACGCCCGCGTCGCTGGTGGAGCGCCAGTTCGGTCAGGCGATCGAGCAGGAGACGCTGGACCGCGTGATCCAGGAGACGTACCGCGAGGCGCTGGATTCGCACGAGTTCCGCCCCATCACCCAGGGGCAGGTGGAGCACGTGCACTACCACGGCGACGCCGGCGACCTGCACTTCGAGGTGGAGTTCGAGGTGCAGCCCGTGGTCGACCTGGCCCGCACCGAGGGCTTTCAGGTGGTGCGCCCCTCCGACACCATCGGCGACGACGAGGTAGACTCGCTGCTGGAGCGCCTGCGAAACGAGCGCGCGCAGCTGCACCCGCTGGAAGAGGGCGCCAAGCCCGACTACGGCGACATGGTGCTGGTGCAGATCACCAACCTGGACGAGACGGGCGAGGGCGAAGAGGCCGAGGGGAGCGAGTACCGCTTCGAGCTGGGCGAGGGGCAGGCCATTCCCGACATCGAGGCCGCCATCATGAGCCTGGCCCCCGGCGAGGAAGGCGAGTTCACCGTCACCTTCCCGGAGGACTTTGCCGACGAGGCCCAGCGCGGCCAGCAGCAGCGCCTGCGCATCAGGCTCGAAGAGGCGCGCCGCAAGGAGCTTCCCGCGCTGGACGACGAGTTCGCCAGGGGGCTGGGCGACTTCGACTCGCTGGACGCCCTGCGCACCCGCGTGCGCGGCGACCTGCAGAACGACGCGAAGAAGCGGGCCGACAGCTCTTATCGCGACGCGCTGGTGCAGCAGATCGTGGAGGCCAACCCCTTCGACGTGCCGGGATCGATGGTGGACCGGTACCTGGACTACATGATGGGCGAGACGCCGGACCGCGAGGGCAACCGCCGCAAGCGCAGCCCCGAGGACGAGGAACGCTTCTCGCAACTGCGCGCCATCATGCGCCCGCAGGCGGAGCAGTCGCTCAAGCGGATGATGGTGGTGGAGCACATCGCGGAGCGCGAGGGGCTGCGCCCCACCGCCGACGACGTGGACGCCCGGGTAGAGGCGCTGGCCCAGGAGCACGGCCGCACCCCCAGCGACCTGTGGGTGGAGCTGGAGCGCTCGGGCCAGATGCAGGCGCTGGAGGCCGAGATCCTCGAGGACAAGGTCTTTGAGCACCTGCAGTCGCGCAACACGGTCGCACAGGCCTGACCGGCCGCGCCGCCCACACAGAATACGCCAGGAGACCAGCAGAGATGGCCATCTATCCGCCGTACGTGATCGAGCGGTCCAGCCGGGGAGAGCGCAGCTACGACATCTTCAGCCGGCTGCTCATGGACCGCATCGTGTTCCTGGGCAGCGCCGTGGACGACACGGTGGCCAACATCATCATCGCCCAGCTCCTGTTCCTTGACGCGGACAACCCCGACAAGGACATCTACCTGTACATCAACTCGCCGGGCGGGGTGGTGACGGCGGGGCTGGCCATCTACGACACCATGCAGTTCATCCGCAGCCCGGTGCACACCATCTGCATCGGCAGCGCGGCCAGCATGGGCGCCATCCTGCTGGGCGCGGGAGAGAAGGGCAAGCGCAGCGCGCTTCCCAACGCCCGCATCATGCTGCACCAGCCCTCGGGCGGCAGCCAGGGGAGCGCGGCCGACATCGAGATCGCCGCCAAGGAGATCCTGGGGCTGCGCCACCGGCTGAACGAGATCCTGGCGCACCACACCGGACAGGCCGTGGAGCAGGTGGAGGCCGACCTGGACCGCGACCGCTTCATGTCGGCGGAGGAGGCAAAGGAGTACGGGCTGATCGACGAGGTGATCTCGCACGGGGTGGGCGGCGCCAGCCTGGTGGCGGTGCGGCACGCCGAGGCCGAGACGGGGACGGGCTCCTGAACGGGGCCCCACCCGCATCCTCTCCCCTCATCTTTCTCAACGCGCAGGCCCAGCAATGCCCAGCGACAAGCACCTCCGCTGCTCGTTCTGCGGAAAATCGAAGGACTCCGTAAAACGGTTCATCTCCGGGCCCTCGGTCTACATCTGCAACGAGTGCATCTCGCTCTGCAACGAGATCCTGGCCGAGGAGGAGATCAAGGAGGCCACCAGCGCCGCCACCCCGGTGCCCACGCCCACCGAGATCAAAGAGGTGCTGGACCAGTACGTGGTGGGGCAGGAGCAGGCCAAGAAGTCGCTGGCCGTCTCCGTGTACAACCACTACAAGCGGGTGAACAACCACGGGGTGATGGACGAGGTCGAGCTCGACAAGTCCAACATCATGCTCATCGGCAGCACGGGCGTGGGCAAGACGCTGCTGGCCCAGACGCTGGCCCGCGTGCTCCACGTCCCCTTTACCATCGTCGACGCCACCACCCTCACCGAGGCGGGGTACGTAGGCGAGGACGTGGAGAACATCCTGGTCCGCCTGCTGCAGGCCGCCGACTTCAACGTGGCGGAGTGCGAGCGCGGCATCATCTACATCGACGAGATCGACAAGGTCGCGCGCAAGAGCGAGAACCCGTCCATCACGCGCGACGTCTCCGGCGAGGGGGTGCAGCAGGCGCTGCTCAAGATCCTGGAGGGGACCACGGCGTCGGTGCCGCCGCAGGGGGGGCGCAAGCACCCGCAGCAGGAGTACATCCAGATCAACACCCGCCACATCCTCTTCATCTGCGGCGGGGCGTTCGACGGGCTGGAAAAGATCATCGAGGCGCGCACGGGCAAGCGGCAGATCGGCTTTGGCGCCAAGGACGGCGGCCGCGACCTGGTAAAGCAGGCGGACCCGTTCGAGAGCGTTGAGCCCGAGGACCTGCTGCGCTTCGGCCTGATCCCCGAACTGGTGGGCCGCCTGCCGGTGACGGTGACGCTGGAGAACCTGGACGAGGACGCGCTGGTGCGCATCCTTACCGAGCCCAAGAACGCGCTGGTAAAGCAGTACCAGAAGATCTTCCAGATGGACGGGGTGGGGATCACCTTCGACCCCGGCGCCATCCGCGCCATCGCGCGGCAGGCCATCGAGCGGGGGACGGGCGCCCGCGGCCTGCGCGCGGTGATCGAGACGCTGATGCGCGACATCATGTTCGACATCCCCTCGCGCGAGGACGTGCGCGAGGTCGTCGTCACGCCCGAGTGCGTGACGGACGGCGTGCCCCCGCTGCTGGTGCTGGCTCCGGAGGCGCGGCGGAAGGAAGCCTGAGGGAGTGCGAAAGTGCGGGAGTGCGAAAGTGCGAGAGTGAGTTCAGCGCGGGAGCTGGCCAGGTGCCGCCCCCGCGCTTCTTTTTGCACGTTGGTTGCGCAGGATGACCGTCGGCGTACCTTCGTACCCACGTACCTTCGTACGACGGGCACTTTCGCACTCTCGCACTTCCGCACTTTCGCACTCCCTTGAAGATCAAGTCCGTCGAATTCGCCGGGGCCATCGGGCAGCCGGGGCAGGCGCCGCCGGAGTCGGCCATCGGAATGCCGCTGGTGGCGTTCTCCGGGCGCAGCAACGTGGGCAAGTCGTCGCTCATCAACCGGCTGCTGGGGCGCACCCGCACGGCCATCGCCCGCGTGTCGGCCACGCCCGGCAAGACGCAGGAGATCAACTTCTTCCGCGTCCGCTCGGACTTGGGCGACTTCTTTCTCGTCGACCTGCCCGGCTACGGCTTCGCCAAGGCGCCGGAGCCGGCGCGCAGAAAGTGGGAGGCGGTCATCCACGCCTTTCTCTCCACTTCGAAGGACCTGCGCGGGGTGGTGCAGCTGGTGGATCTGCGCACGGGCCCCACGCCCGACGACCTGCGCTCGGTGGACTACCTGGGCGAGCTGGGGCTGCCGGTGCTGTTCGCGCTCACCAAGTCCGACAAGCTGACGGCCACCAAGCGGCAGCTGGCGTTCGCGGCCGCCGTGCGCGACCTGCAGATCGAGCCGGACCAGGCGATCGCCTTTTCCTCCCTCAAGGGCGACGGGCGAGAGGAGCTGCTCGACACGCTGGGCGCGCTGCTCTTTCCCGCGGCGGAGGAGGGCGACGAGGAGAGCGAGGACGACGGGGCCGGCAAAGAGGATGGCGGCGAGGTAGGGGAAGCGGAGGCGTAAGGTGTCTACCTTGTGGCACAGGCGGTGCTACGGCCCGGGGCCACACCTGACGCAAGGGAGTAACGATGAAGACGAGCATGATGCGCACGGCGTTCGCCGTGCTGGCGGCAATGACGATGGCGGCGTGCGCGGCCAACACGGCCGGTGACGGAGGGGACGGGGACGAGCAGCCGCAGGAGGTGCTGCGGGTACTGGTGCAGAACAACGGCACCATCCCCTCGCACATCCGGGTCTCGCTGATCCCCCAGACCGGCGGCGCGGCGGCCCGGCTGGGCACCATGTCCACGCTGGGGGAGGAAACGCTGACGGTCCGACTCCCCGAGATCAACGGCACCTACCGGCTGGTCGCCGAGGGCGGCACCGGGTCCGTGCTCAATTCCCCGCCGATCAGCCTGCGCGGCAACGAGACCATCATCTGGGACATGCGCCTGAACGCGGTGCGGCAGGCGAACCAGTAGAAGCTCGACGGCTCGACGGATGAACAAGCCCCGCCCGGACGCTGTGTCCGGGCGGGGCTTTGTCGTGCGAATCGGGCCGCTCAGGGGCCGCAGGTGACCACCAGGCACCCGGGAAGGGTGAGCAGCGCGGCAAAGGCCAGCATGCGCAGCAGGGCTCGTACCTTCATCGTCTCTCCAGCGTGGCGCGGAAAACGGGACGGTTCAGGCCCCGCTCCCGGCAAGCCGCGCGCCGAAGCTTCCCTCAGGCTCAGAGGGTATCGCCACCTGCCCAAGGATTGATTTCCTGAGGGAGGCGCCGCTCCACGACCGGCCTGTACGACCGACCGTGGCGCCGACCGAAGGATCTCGCCGGCAGCACCTGGGGGCTGGATCAGTACCGCGTAGCCAGCCCCGCGATGGCCGAGGCGAGATCCTTCGGTCGCGCGCAAGCGTTTGAGTAACTTCAAGTTCCGGAGACGCGCTCCCTCAGGAAAACAATACTCGGCTATCTGGAAGACCAGATTCTTAAGCACACTCTGAGGGAGGCGCCGCTCCACGACCGGCCTGTACGACCGACCGTGGCGTCGACCGAAGGATCTCGCCGGAAGAACCGCGGGGCTGGATCCACGCCGTGAATCCAGCCCCGAGGCCGCCGAGAGAAGATCCTTCGGTCGCGCGCTGGCGGTTGTGAAGGTTCGGGTTCCGCGTGGCGCTCCCTCAGGAAGTCACGTTTTCGGTTTCAGGTTCGGCAACACCTCACGACGCGGGCGCCGGGGTGAACTGGGTGACGAAGAAGAGCCGCTGGTCGCTGCCGCCGCTCTCGTAGTCCACGTTCACCACGTTGGGGAACCCGTACTCGGCGTCGTACCCCACCTGCAGCACGTCCGCGTCCTGGTCGATGGCGTCGGCGATAAAGTCGAACAGTTCCTCGACGGTGTCGTACGGGCCAAAGATGGCGGCC
Organism: Longimicrobium sp.; assembly: GCA_035635315.1. GTDB lineage: Bacteria > Gemmatimonadota > Gemmatimonadetes > Longimicrobiales > Longimicrobiaceae > Longimicrobium. The sequence goes on along the minus strand of DASQBH010001375.1, from coordinate 4,733 downwards.
GGCGCCGGCGTGCGCTTGGAAGGGCTCTCATCCCAGTACTGCAGCGAGGTCACGGTGCCATTGGTCACCGTCACCAGCACGGGGGCCAGCTCCGACGCCGAGGCGCAGAAGCACTGCAGCTCCAGGATGTAGCTGTACGACGAAACGTCCTTGGTGTCCCACAGCGTGCGCGCCTGGCTCAGCTTGTCGCGCTGAAAGGAGTCGGTGTCGCCCAGGCAGCCGGCCAGGGTGGCCAGCAGCAGCACGGGGAGCATCATCCACCGGGTACGGGTCTTCATCTCGGTTCTCCGCTCGGGTGCGGGGGTGCGTTACCCCGGCAGGTCGTGGGTCAGGCGGCGCCAGGCGCGCAGGTAGCGGCCCAGCCGCTCCACGTCGCGTTCGGACAGGGTTCCGGTGCGCCGCACGTCCATGTTGTCTTCCAGGTCCGCCAGCTTTACCCGGCGGGCGACGGGGTGCGCCGCCGCGCGGGTGACGAACTCGTCGTAGCTTTCGCCTTCGCGGCGCGTAAGGTGATCGACGGCGTCCACCACCTCGGCGGGAAAGCCGCGCTCACGCAGCGCGTCCAGCGTCCACTCCGTGTCCTCAACCACGTCGTGCAGAACCGCGGCCATGCGCTCGGCCTCGGTCTGCACGCGAAACATCATCCGCAGGGGGTGCAGGATGTACGGCGCCCCGCCGCGGTCCTTCTGACCCCGGTGCGCCTGCACCGCGATCCCGATCGCCTCTTCCAGGTCCGCCATTACCGCCCGTCCCGCATCCGGTTCCGCACTCGTTCCGATGGACGATCAAAGTGCCGCAGAAGCGGGGCCACGGCGCGGGGATGAGCGGCTGGCGCGCAGACCTTCCACGTGCAACGCCCCACCGGCCCGGGTTGTGACGATTTGACGCGGCGAACGGGTCTCGGGAGAAAGACACCGGAGCAGGCGGCCGACCCCTATGCCAGCGGGGTGATGGACCCACCGGCTCCGTCCCGGCAAGCAGGTGCGCGCGACCGGCCCGTCCCGGGAGGTTGAAACCGCGGCTGGAACGTCACGAAGTCCGCCTGCGCGGACTGTGGCCGACGGCTCCTGCCGATTCGATCGGCAACGCGGCACCCGCCCCGGCGCGGCGGGCGTGGCCCACGCGAGCGGGTGAAGCCCCGTTCGCGAGGAACGAGCGAGACGGGGCTTGTGGCCTTTCTAGCCGCGGGCTTCAGCCCGTGGCGCCCTCGGGCATCGCGCCTCCCTCCACCACCTCCCGTGCGCGCTCCACCGTCCACGCGCGCACGTGCGCCGGCGGCCACGTGCCTCGCCGCGCGTCGTCGGCCAGGCGCTCGGCCTCGGCCAGGGCGCGGGCGGCGGTGGAGGGGTCGATCCAGCCGGCGGCGAGAGCGGCGTCGAACTCGTCGCGGTCCAGGATCTCCACGCCGCCGTCCGCATCCATCCACACGTCCAGGAACAGGTCCGTTGTCTCCCAGACCCCGCCGTCCATCGTCACGGGCGTGAGGATGTTCGCGTAGACGCCCGTAAAGGTGCCGTCCGCCCGGTGAAAGCGGCCGACGTCGTGCCACACGTCGCCGCGCCAGGTGAACCAGACGATCGGCGCGCCGGCCTCCAGCACCACGCGTCCGTCGATCTCCATCGGCTTCTTCAGCTTCGCGGACGGCAGAAAGGTGACAACGCAGGCGCCGTCATCCTCCACCACCACCTGCTCGAACACCTCCAGGCGGTCCGGAGGGCGGCGGTAGTGGATGGTGACGGTGTCGCCGGCGGCGTAGCGGGCCTCAGACACCCGCGTGGCGGCCGGCGTGCTCCTGCGCGTCCACCACGGCCAGCGCGGTGAGGTTCAGCACGTCCGCCGCCTCGCTCCCCCGCTGCAGCACGTGGATCGGATGCGCCATCCCCAGCAGAATGGGGCCGAACGCCTCGGCGTTCCCCATGCGCCACATCAGCTTGTAGGCGATGTTGGCCGCGTCCAGATTCGGGAAGATCAGCACATTGGGCTTGTTGACGAGCGTGCTGAACGGGTAGCTCTCGCGCCGGAAGTCGGTCAGCACGGCGGTGTCGGCCTGCAGCTCGCCGTCCACCTCCAGCTCCGGCGCGCGCTCCTTCACCAGTTCCGTCGCCCGCCGCACCTTGTCGCTCTGCGGGCTGCGCACCGAGCCGAAGTTGCTGAACGAGAGCATCGCCACCCGCGGCACCAGCCCCAGCCGCTTTACGAAGTCCGCCGCCAGCAGCGCCGTCTCGGCCAGCGTGTTGGCGTCGGGGTCGATGTTGACGGTGGTGTCGGCAAAGAAGACGGTGTCGTGCTCCAGCACCATCATGTACAGCCCCGCCACCCGTCGCACCCCGGGCGCCGTGCCGATGGTCTCCAGCGCGGGGCGGATGGTCTCGGGGTAGTGCATGTCCTCGCCCGCCAGCAGCCCGTCCGCGTCCCCCAGCAGCACCATCATGCAGCCGAAGAACACGGGCTCGCGCATCCGCTCCCCCGCCTGCACCTGGGTGACGCCCTTGCGCTGGCGGCGGCGGTAGAACTCCTGCGCGTACCGCTCGCGGCGCGCCTCGTCGGCGCGGGGGTCCACGATCTCGGCGCCGTCGATGGAGACGCCCAGCATCTCCGCCCGCTCGCGGATGAAGTCCGGCCGCCCCAGCAGGATCGGGCGCGCGATCCCCTCCGCCAGGACCAGGGCGCAGGCGCGGATGATCCGGTCGTTCTCACCCTCGGGGTACACGATGCGGCGCGGGTCCTGGCGGGCGCGGCGCATGATGTCGCGCATCACCTCGCGGCCGCGGCCCAGGCGCGCGATGAGCTCGGCGCGGTACTGCTCCAGGTCGATCTGCACCCGCGCCACCCCCGTCTCCATGGCCGCCTGCGCCACCGCCGGCGCCACCCACAGCATGATGCGCGGATCGAACGGCTTGGGGATCAGGTAGTCGGCGCCAAAGCGGAAGCGCTCGTTGCCGTACGCCTTTTCGACGGACTCCGGCACGTCCATCCGCGCCAGCTCCGCCAGGGCGCGGGTGGCGGCCATCTTCATCTCGTCGTTGATGGCGCGGGCCCGCACGTCCAGCGCGCCGCGAAAGATGAAGGGAAAGCCCAGGACGTTGTTGATCTGGTTGGGATAGTCCGTGCGCCCCGTGGCCACCATGGCGTCAGGCCGCACCGCCAGCACGTCCTCCGGCAGGATCTCCGGATCGGGGTTGGCCAGGGCGAAGACGATGGGCGCCGCCGCCATCCCGTCCACCATCTCCTTTGTCACCGCGCCGGCCACGGAGAGGCCCACGAACATGTCCGCGCCCCGCAGCGCGTCCTCCAGCGTGTGGAGGTCGCGCGTGGTGGCGAATCGGCCCTTGTACTTGTCCAGGTTGCCGCGGTCGGCGCGGATGACGCCCTTGCTGTCGGTCATGGCGATGTTCTCGCGCCGCACCCCCAGCGACACGTAGTGCTCCGCCGTGGCGATGGCCGCCGCCCCCGCGCCGCTGAAGACGACGGTGAGCTCGTCGATCTTCTTGCCGCTGATGCGCAGCGCGTTGAGCAGCGCGGCGCCGCTGATCACCGCGGTGCCGTGCTGGTCGTCGTGGAATACGGGGATCTGCAGCCGTTCCTTGAGCTGCTCTTCGATGTAGAAGCACTCCGGCGCGCCGATGTCCTCCAGGTTGATGCCGCCCACGGTGGGCTCCAGCATCTCGCAGAAGCGGATCACGTCGTCGGCGTCCTTGCTGGCCACCTCGAGGTCGAACACGTCGATGTCGGCAAAGCGCTTGAAGAGCACGCCCTTGCCCTCCATCACCGGCTTGGCGGCCAGCGGGCCGATGTCGCCCAGCCCCAGCACGGCGGTGCCGTTGGAGACCACGGCCACCAGGTTGCCGCGGGCCGTGTAGCGAAACACCTCCTCGGGGTCGCGATGGATCTCCCGGCACGGCTCCGCCACGCCGGGGCTGTACGCCAGCGACAGGTCGCGCTGGGTGCTGGCCGGCTTGGTGGGGACCACGGCGATCTTGCCGCGCCTGCCCTGGCTGTGGTAGTCCAGCGCGTCCTGCCGCTTGTTGGACATGCGTTTATGTGCCTTGCGGTTGCGTTGCGTTCGGTGTGGTGCGAGGGGACAGACTGGCGCGGCGGGCGGGGGGTGTCAAGCGAGGGGGGGTGGTGTGAGGGTGAACGGGTGGGGGGGTGAAGGGGGGTGTGGAATTCGGGAAGAGGCATGGCGTCGCCGGCGGGGAGCCTCCCGGGCGGGTGAACCCGCGGCTGGAACAGCGGAAAGCCCCGCAAACTGCGCGGGGCTGCGCGTGCAGCGGATCTTCGCTCGCGATTCGACCCGCGATGGAGTGCGGGCTCGGCCCACGCGAGCAGGTGAAGCCCCGCCGGGCGAGCTCTGCGAGCCCAGGGCGGGGCTTATCGCAGTTCCAGCCACGGGCTTTAGCCCGTGGTGTTTGGGCAACGCGTCACACCGTCCACGCATCCCTCTCGCCTCCTGTCCCGTTCCGCCCGACACCGCACGCCCTTCGCACTCTGCTACGGAATCAGGTGGGGCACAGGCGCCCCAAACTGTACCTGCGGTGGCGCGCCAGTACGGCACCTGCGATCAACCCAGCGGAAGAATCCGGCGTAGCTGCTCGCGTTTTCTGCATCGAACGAAAGCCCGAGACGCGGCCCGGCATGTGCGACGGCGAGGCCGCTCTCCCCGCCCGTGGCAGTCGTCCGCGGGCAGTCCGCCGCGCGCCCACGTACGCGCGGCTCCACTGCATTGGAGGACC
>DASQBH010001374.1:0-2733 GCA_035635315.1 Longimicrobium sp. | reverse complement strand
GATCGCCTGGCGCCGACTGAGAAATCTACTCGCCTCCCCTCGTGGCTTGCCTCAACGACTCGAACTCGCGGCATCCTGGTCTTTGCCGTGAAGCCCCGCGTGCCCGCCCTCTCCCTCATCCCGCCTGCATCGCCGGTCATCCCTGATCCATCCGCGTTCGCACCAGCGCGGACGAACGCAGGCGCGCGCGCAAAGACATTGGGGCAGCGCCGTTCAATCCATCCATTGCCCTGACGTCTACCATGCCGCACGCCCGCCGCCTGCTGCCGCTCCTGCTGCTGCCGATCTCCATCATCGCCACGCGGCCCGCCGCCACCGCCGCGAGCGTCCCCACGCGCCACGCCGCGGCCGCGGACACCATCCCGCCCGACAACTTCGACGTCGAGCGGATCGCGGAGGGCGTGTACGCCGTGATCCGCCGCGAGCCGGCGGGGCTATGGTTCGACGCCAACAACGTGTTCATCATCGACGACGAGGGCGTGATCGTCGTCGACAGCAACGTGAGCCCCACCTCCACGCGCGAAGTGCTGGCCGCGCTGCGCCGCCTGACGGACCGGCCGGTGACGCACGTCATCAACACCCACTGGCACGAGGACCACATCCTGGGCAACGCCGTCTACCGCGACGCCTTCCCCAATGTGGAGTTCGTGGCCCACACCACGACGCCTGAAGACCTGGTGACCGTGAGCGCGAGCAACCGGCGGGGGGCGCTGGAGAGCGGCGCGTCGTTCGCCGCGCAGTTGCGGGAGCTGGTGCGCACGGGCCGCAACCTGGCCGGCCAGGAGATGACGGACGAGGAGCGCCCCAGCTACCTGAAGGACGCGTCGCTGATCGAGCGGTACCTCGTCGACGCGCGCGACTTTCAGCCCGTGATGCCGACGATCACGGTGGACGACCGGCTGACGCTGCGGCGCCGCGCGCGGGCCATCGAGATCCTGCACCTGGGCGCCGGCCACACCCGCGCGGACCTGATGGTGCACCTGCCGGCGGAGCGCATCGCCATCACGGGCGACCTGGTGGTGTGGCCGGTGCCGCTGGTGGGGAGCACCTCGTTCCCCGGCGCGTTCGCCGCCACGCTGCAGCGGGTGCTGGCGCTGCGCCCCGCCATCATCGTCCCCGGCCACGGCCCCGTGCTGCGCGACGACGGCTACGTCCGCACCGTCGCCGACCTGCTGACGTCGATCCGCGACCAGACCTCCGCCGCCGCCGCCCGCGGCGAGACGCTGGAGCAGGCCCGCGCCAGCGTGATCCTGGACCCCTTCCGCGCGACCATCGCCGGCGACTCCCAACTTCGCCGCTTCATCTTCTACGCGTACGTCGCGCTGCCGGGCGTGGAGGCGGCGTACAGGGAGGTGAGCACCGCGCAATCCGCATCCCGTTGAGGCCGCGGCGCAGACGCAGGAGGGGCGGGGCCGTCCGTGAGAAGCGTGCTGGGGCGTTGTAACCCTGATTTGCAGCCTTCTCAAGATCGATGCGACGAATGCGATTCCTGGCCGGCCTCGCCGCGCTTCTTCTGTTCGCCTCCGCCCCGGCTGCGGCGCAGCGCCCGCCCGCTGTCATAACCGGCCGCGTGATGATCCTGGATTCCGTGCGCGCCGGGGCTGGCGTGCTCGTCACGATTGAGTCCGTCATCTTACGCAAGTCCACGGATAGCACCGGCCACTATCGCCTGGTGGTGCCCTCCAAGCGGTTCGGGGATGGCGATTCCGTGACGATGATCGTCTCGCGAGCCGGCCTGCGCCCGGATTTCCGCCGCATCCGGCTCACTGCCGGTGCCAGCATTCGAGCCGACTTCGGCTTGAAAGTGCAGGGTCACCCGATCGTCTGCGATAACGTCTTCTCAGACCCGCGCGCCGGCCTGCGCCCGTCGGCCCTCGACTCCAAGCTGTGCCGCCTGCCCCACATTCTGCGGCGCAAGCTTCCCGGCCACCCCCCCTGCCCCACCGTGACCTGCCACAGTGTATGGCGCCGCCCCGTCGCCCGTAGAGAAACGCTGGGGCAGGCCCGCGCCAGCGTGAACCTGAACCCCTTCCGCACCTCCAGCGCCGGCGACTCCCAGCTCCGCCGCTTCATCTTCTACGCCTACATCGCCCTCCCCGGCGTGGAGGCGGCGTACCGCGAGGCGACTGCCACTCGAGCGCCTGGCGGCTGATCCCGGCTCCGCGAAAAACACTGACTTCCTGAGGGAGCGCCGCGCGAAACCGCCCCTGGCACTTCAGTCGGCGCGCGACCGAAGGATCTCCCCTCGGCGACCGCGGGGCTGGATTCGGCGCAAATCCAGCCCACGGTTCTGCCTGCGACCGTCGAGAAGCGCTGCCGTGTGACGGTGCTGTACAACGCGCGCTTTCCCCACGGCCGGCCTCCGCCGCCCTGACGTGGAGCACGTCGGCACTGGCGTTGAGGATTTCCCGCATTCGGGCCCACCGGGCACTACCCTCCAGTCGGACTGGCGTACGGCGGTCAGCGGATCTATCGTGGCGGCACTCGACACGCATACGACGTTTTCCGACCTGCCCGAAAGCCCGGAAATGCTGACCATCTCAACCCAGCCAAGGCCCCTTGATGACCCGGATGAGTATTACAGCGAGAGGCTGCTGGTAAATGGTGAGTTGATCCCTGACTCCATTGCCAGCTATTCGGACGATAACAGGGTGTTTGCTTATCTTTACGATGCGGACACACCGCATGTGCTTGCGAAGTACACCCTGGGAGAGCTGCAGACTCATTTCGTGC
>DASQBH010001373.1:0-7474 GCA_035635315.1 Longimicrobium sp. | reverse complement strand
GCGTTCACCTTCGACAGGTAGTTCGTGAAGATGAAGCTGGTGCCCGAACCGTCGGAGCGGTTCACGACGGCGATCTGCGCATCAGGCAGCTTCACGCCGGGATTCAGCGAGGCGATGGCGGGGTCGTTCCACTTGCTGATGCGGCCCATGAACAGGCCGGCCACGGCGGGCCCGTCCAGCCGCAGCGGCTGGGTGACGCCGGGAACGTTGTACGTCACGGCGACCGAGCCGAGCACCGTCGGGATGTGCAGCATCCCCGGCGCCTTGGCCAGCTCCTCGTCGTTCATCGGCGCGTCGCTGGCGCCAAAGTCCACCGTGCCCTCCGTCACCTGGCGAATGCCGCCGCCGCTGCCGATGGACTGGTAGTTCACGCGCAGCGGGTTGGCCTTGCCGTACTCGCTGAACCACTTGCTGTAGATGGGATACGGAAAGGTGGCGCCGGCGCCCGTGAGGGTAATGCCGCCGCCACCGCTGTTCGCCTGTTTGGCCATCTCGCCGGGGGTCGCCCCGCCGCCGTCGCCGCCGCACGCGGCCAGGAAAAAGGCCGCCGCCACCGCCGACATCCCACCGGAAAACGATCGTTTCATCAGCTCTGCTTCTCGCGCTTCAGGACAGGTTGGACAAGCCTGGAACGCGGGGAACCTACCGGAGCCGTGTAACGCGTCCGTAACAGTTGCTACCGTGAACCTTGTAACGCAGACGTAACGATTGTAACATCCCGCGTCCATCGTGTCGAAAGCCGTCCGCAGGCCGCGATAACGCGGGGCGGGCGGGCCGCGCGGGGCGCACGGAGCACGGCCGCATCGTGCCGGTTCCGTTACCTAACCGAGATGTTTGGAGGACGACGTGGGCCTGATTCCGCGTGACGAGAAGTTCTTCCCCATGTTCAACGACGTCGCCCGCATCCTGTGCGAAAGCGCGGACCTGGTGGCGCAGCTCTTTGCCGATCCCTCGCGCCTGGAGGAGATCGCCACCAAGGTCAAGGACCTGGAGCACCAGGCGGACGGCATCACGCACAACGTGATCACCCGCATCGACCGCAGCTTCGTCACGCCGCTGGACCGCGAAGACATCCACCTGCTCACCTCGCGGCTGGACGACGTGATCGACCTGCTGGACGGCACCGTGCGGCGGGTGCAGATGTTCCACATCACCACCGCCGGCTCGCACGCGGCGCAGCTGGCCGACGTGCTCAAGCGGGCCGCCAACCGCATCGAGCAGGCGGTGAACAACCTCAAGAAGCCCAAGCTCATGCTGGAGCACACCCGCGCCCTCAAGGCGCTGGAGGAAGAGGGCGACGCGTTATACGCGCAGGCGGTGGGGGCGCTGTTCGCGGGGACGCCGGACCCGCTGGAGGTGCTCAAGTGGAAGGAGCTGTACGACAAGCTCGAAGACGCGATCGACCTGTGCGACGACGTGTCGAACGTGCTGGAAAGCATCGCACTGAAGAACGGGTGATCCGGCCGTGGTCACCTACGTAATCATCATCGTCCTGGTCGCCTTCGCCTTCGACTTCATCAACGGCTTCCACGACTCGGCCAACGCCATCGCCACGGTGGTGGGCACGCGCGTGCTCAAGCCGCTGCCGGCGGTGATCTGGGCCGCGTTCTTCAACTTCATGGCGCTGTTCCTGGTGGGGACGGCCGTGGCCAAGGCCATCGGCTCGGGGATGATCGACCTGGAGATCGTCACCCCCACCGTGATCCTGGGCGGGCTGCTGGGCGCCATCATCTGGAACCTGATCACCTGGTACTACGGGCTGCCCAGCAGCTCGTCGCACGCGCTGATCGGCGGGTACGCGGGGTCGGCGGTGGCGGCGGCGGGGACGGGCGCCATCGAGTGGGGCACCAAGTGGGTGCAGACGCTCACCTTCATCGTGCTCTCGCCCCTGATCGGCATGTTCCTGGGCTTCACGCTGATGACGCTGGTGCTGTGGCTGTTCCACCGCGTGCCCCGCGGACCGGCCGACCGCTTCTTCCGCGTGGCGCAGCTGGCCAGCTCGGCGCTGTTCTCGCTTTCGCACGGCGCCAACGACGCGCAGAAGACGATGGGCATCATCGTGAGCCTGCTGGTGTCGGTGAACACGCTTTTCGCGCAGGAGACGGGGTGGCTGCGCGTGCTGTACGTGCCCACCACGGAGCACATCCCCTTCTGGATCGAGCTGTGCGCGTACTCGGCGCTCTCCATCGGCACGCTGTTCGGGGGATGGCGCATCGTGCACACCATGGGCACGCGCATCACGCGGCTCAAGCCGGTGGGCGGCTTCAGCGCCGAGACGGGCGGGGCCATGAGCATTCTGCTGGCCACCAACTTCGGCATCCCGGTAAGCACCACGCACACCATCACCGGCGCCATCGTGGGCGTGGGCGCCACCAACCGCCTGTCCGCCGTGCGCTGGGGGATCGCGGGGCGCATCGTGTGGGCGTGGGTGCTCACCATCCCCGCCGCCGCGCTGATGGCCGCGCTCAGCTACCTCATCCTCTCGCAGTTCGCGCCGATGGGAACGACGTGAGGGAGTGCGTGAGTGCGTGAGTGCGAAAGTGCGAAAGTGCGAAAGTGCGAAAGTGACGAGCCCCGCCGGACGATGTGTCCGGCGGGGCTTTTCGCGAGGGGGGGGCTGATCTCGAGTGGTTACCGACGTACTGGCGCGATGGGCAGGCGCCCCCATCCCCGGCCCTTCCCCCGCAAACTGCGCGGGGGAAGGGTGACGCGCTCGACAGATTTCCGGAGCGCGATCGAAGTTCTCCCCTCTCCGTGAGGAACGAACGGGGAGGGGCCGGGGGAGGGGCACCCCGCGGACGCAGCCGGATGTCTGTCGGAGCGGGATCGGATTCTCCTCTCCCCCAGGTTTTTTGGGGAAGAGGCCGGGAGAGGGGGCGCCCCGCGGACGCAGTTCGATGCCCCTTCGAAGCGAAATCGACGTTTATCCCCTCTCCCACGCGGTTTGTGGGAGAGGGCAGGCGAGGAACGAGCCGGGTGAGGGCCCCCGGGGAGGGCCCCTACCGCATCGCCGACAGCTGCCGCGCGTGGTGTTCGACGTGGAGGGCGGCAAAGCGCATCGCGCGCGTCAGCTCGATGGCGCCGAAGTACGGGTGCGTCAGGTGCTGCAGCCCTCCGGCGCGGGCGCGCTCCACCTCGCGTTCGAACTCCTCGCCCAGCACGCGCAGCTCCGCCAGCGCCTGCTCCCGGGGCGGCCCCTCGGTCTCCGGGCGCACCTCGCGCGGGGCGCGGGCGCCGCGGGGAAAGGTGCGGTGAAAGAGCATGTGCGGCAGCAGAAAGGTCCGCAGCACGCGCCGGTAGAAGGGCGTGAGCTTGAGCCTCATCGCCGGCCCGCCGCGCGCCTCCTGCACCGAGACCCGGTACGCCATCGCCAGGTGCTCGGTGATGACGGCCGGCGTCCACTTGCCCGGCGCCCAGGGCCGCGCCCACGCCTCGTCCGAAAGGCGCGCGGCAGCCTCCAGGTATGCGGCCAGCGCGGCCTGGTGCTCGTCTACCGCGGCACGCCAGCGGCGCTCCGCGCGCGGCGTAGCTGTGGGCATTGGCGAATCAGCAGAGTGGGGGGACTGAATCGGCGAGGCGAAATCGGGGCGGATCAGCTACTAGGTACCAGGTACTCGGCACTAGGCACTCGGTACTCGATCCTGCCCTACCGCCCGCGCAGCCAGTGCTCGATGCGGATCGGCGACTCGGTGAGCTTCCAGCCGGTGCGCGCCCATTCGGCCACGCGGGCGTTCATCTCCGCCGCCGTCATCACGTCCTCGCGGCCGGGCGCCGTGTAGTCCGCGCTGGACCACTCGCGGTAGCGCACGTTGCCCTCCGCGTCCGGGCGAAACAGCAGCACCACGTACCCCTGCCCGCCCGAGGGGGAGGCGGCGTGGAACGCGATGTTGTCCGGAACGCTCACAGGGCGGCGGACGCGGAGGCCACCGGGTCCTGCACAAAGATCACGCCCGGCGACACCTCGGCCCCGCGCGCCACGATGCCGTCCAGCGCCATCGCCGCGAACAGCAGCGCCAGGTACAGCAGCGAGTTGCGGTACAGCTTCCACGCCGGCTGCACAAAGCTGGCGGCGCGCATCAGCTGCACCACGTCGCGAAGGAACCACAGGCCCAGCGCCAGCGCCAGCACGCCGTAGACGGGGCCCAGCCCGCCGTACGTCACGGGGCCCAGCGTGAGCGGGACCAGGATGAGCGTGTAGATGAGCATCTGCCGCATGGTCTCGCGCTCGCCCCACACGTTGGGGGCCATGGGCACGCCCACGCGGCCGTAGTCCTTCTGCTTGACCAGCGCCAGCGCCCAGAAGTGCGGCGGCGTCCAGAAGAACACGATCATGAACAGGTACACGGACGTCAGCGAGATCTCGCCCGTGGCCGCGGCCCAGCCCACCAGCGGCGGAAACGCGCCCGCCGCCCCGCCGATCACGATGTTCTGCGGCGAGGTGCGCTTGAGCCAGCGGGTGTAGACGAAGACGTAGTACAGCAGCCCCGCCATCGCCAGCACGGCGCTCAGCACGTTCACCAGCAGCGCGTACACGGCGAACGCCGCCGCGCCCAGCGTGATGCCGAACGCCAGCACGTGCCCCGGCGACATCCGCCCGCTGGGGATGGGCCGCAGCTTCGTGCGCGGCATGTGCGCGTCGATGTCGCGGTCGATGAACATGTTGATGGCGTTGGCACCGCCCGCCATCAGGTAGCCGCCGATCATCGTCCACAGCAGCGTCCACCCGTCCGGCCACCCGCGCGACGCGATCACCATCGGCGCCCAGGTGGTCACCAGGAGCAGGGAGATGATGCGCGGCTTGGTGAGCGTCACGTAGTCGCGCAGCCGCTGCCGCACGCCGCCCTGCGCGGCGGTCATCCCGGCGCGCTGGGTGGCGGTGGTCATGTCGGCGGGGTCGGCCGCGCCCGGCAGGCGGGGCGCCGCAAAGCCGTCTGGGATCAGCGTGACGGAAACGTCGGACATCAACTCGCGTGTTCTCAGGGGGTGCAAGGACGGCGGAAATATACGCGCCGCACGCGCGTGCGCCACCCCGCGCCCACTCACGTCCGCAGGTTGCCGGACGCGCCCGTAGGGAATCTCCCGACGAGCGCCGCCGCATTGTCCAAAGTGAGGACGATCAACCACTTGCGTCGATGACGACCGTTCGGTTACCATCGTGCGCTTCCCGACCGCCCTTTGATCGATGCACGAATGAGCCCCGATACCCCGCAGAAACGCTTCGCGCGCTACGCCTGGCTCGTCCTGGCGTACACCGTCGCCGTGGTGCTGTGGGGCGCGTACGTGCGCGCATCCGGCGCGGGGGCGGGGTGCGGGCGACACTGGCCGCGCTGCAACGGCGTCGTCATCCCGCGCAGCCCCAGCGCCGAGACGCTGATCGAGTTCACCCACCGCGCCACGAGCGGGATCGCGTTCCTGGCGGTCGCCGCGCTGCTGTGGATGGCGTTCCGCCGCTTTCCTCGCGGCCACGCCGTGCGCCCCGGCGCCCTCTGGTCGATGGTGCTGATGATCACGGAGGCCGGCGTGGGCGCCGGGCTGGTGCTGCTGGCGTACGTGGCGGGGAACGACTCGCCCTGGCGCGCCGCGTGGATGGCGGTGCACCTGACGAACACCTTTCTGCTGCTCGCCGCGATCGCGCTGACGGCGTGGTGGGCCAGCGGCGGGCGCCCCGTGCGCGTGCGCGGCCAGGGGCTCGCCGGCGTGCTGGCGCTCGCGCCGATCGCGCTGGTGCTGCTGGTGGGGATCACCGGCGCCATCACCGCCCTGGGCGACACGCTCTTCCCCAAGACGAGCGTGGGCCTCTCCTCCGGCATGCACTTTCTGGAGCGGCTGCGCATCGTCCACCCGGTGCTGGCCGTCGCCACCGCCGTGTTCGCCATCTTCGCCGCGTCGCGGCTGCGCAACCTGCGCCCGGGGCGGCGGACGGCGCGGCTGGCGAGCCTGGCGTCCATGCTGCTGGTGATCCAGCTGCTGGTGGGGACCTTCAACGTGGCGCTGCTGGCCCCCATCGGGATGCAGATCATCCACCTGCTGGTGGCGGACGCCGTCTGGCTCGCGCTCGTACTCCTGGCCGCGTCCGCGCTGGGGGTTGAGGCAGAGGTGGCGGCGGTCTCGGCCGATCCACATCGGCAGAAGCAGCCCGCCGCCGTATAGGCCCTCACCCGGCTCGTTCCTCGCCTGCCCTCTCCCACAAACTGCGTGGGAGAGGGGATAACCGACGATCTGGCTTCGACGGGCATCGAGCTGCGTCCGCGGGGCCCCCTTCTCCCGGCCTCTTCCCCCAAAAACCCTGGGGGAGAGGAGAATTCGATCCCGCTCCGAAAATCTGTCGAGTGCGTCACCCTTCCCCCGCGCAGTTTGCGGGGGAAGGGCCGGGGATGGGGGGCGCCTGCTCAACGCGCCCAGGCCTTCCGTAGACATTCGAGATCCAGGGCCCAACCCCGGAACACCTCTTGCACCCCCGCGGCGCCCGCAATACGCTGGATCGATCGCCCCGGCACCGGCTGCCGGGCGGTTTGACCGATGAGGAGGATACGGTGGAGAACACGGTGTCGGCGGTGCGGAGCGCCCTCGCGGGGGGCGAGGTGAACGTGGGAAAGCTGGAGCGGTTCGCGTCGATGTTCGGCGGCGGGTTCCTGGCCGGTGCGGGGGTCAAGCGCGGCGGTCTGCCCGGCGCGGTCATGGGGCTGGCGGGCGCCATCCTGCTGCACCGCGGCGCCACCGGCCACTGCCACGTCTACGGCGCGCTGGGGGTGGATACGTCGTCCAGAGAGACGCCGCCCGCGCACCAGCCCAACGTGACGCGGACGGACAGCGAGGCCGGCGGCGTTCGCGTGGAGGCAACGATCACCGTCAACCGCATGGCCGAGGAGCTGTACGCGTACTGGCGCGACTTCAGCCACGCGCCAAGCTTCATGGACCGCATCATCTCCGTGCGCGTGCTGGACGATGGACGGTCGCACTGGACGGCGGAGGGGCCGCGCGGGCGCACCTGGGAGTGGACGTCGGAGGTGACGGACGACGTGCCCGGCCGGCGCATCGCCTGGCGCACCCTTCCGGGCGCCGACCTGCCGAACAGCGGCTCGGTGGAGTTCACTCCCGGCCGCCTGGGCGAGACCACGGTGCGGCACACGCTGCAGTTCGATCCGCCCGGCGGCGTGGTGGGCCAGGCCATCGCCAGCGCCTTTCACCAGATGCCCGAGAAGATGGTGCAGGACGACCTGCGCCGCTTCAAGACGCTGATGGAAGCGGGGATGACCGTCAGTTCCGACGGTCCCGTGGTGAGCGGCGGATGACCGCGGCGAGCATTCGCACCTGACGAATCACCTGTCGATCTTCATCATCCCAAGCCGCCCCTCGCAGTCACGGGGCGGCTTTCGACTTTGGTTGAGCAAGGCGGGCGGATGTGTCGGGCGATAATCCGCTGCTGGAGAGCGCGCGGCCCGCAGATTACGCAAGCCCCACCGTCCGAGGCTGG
>DASQBH010001372.1:0-2088 GCA_035635315.1 Longimicrobium sp. | reverse complement strand
GGCTGTACGAGTGGCTGACGCAGGTCATCAACCCCGTGCTCCTCGACGGTGCCACGGCCGGCCAGCGCGCCGCGTTCGACTCCGCCGCGGAGCTCAGCCGCTACTTCGGCGGAGTGCCGCGCGCGGGGGGTGGATCGGTGGATGGGGACGCGTCCGCCGCGCTGCCGGGCGCCGGATCGGCGGAGGGCGGGAGTGCGGCCGCCGTGCGCCGCATCCGCCGCCGCGGCTGCTGAGGGACGCGGCGATGACGATCCCCATCGACACCGACTTCCGGGCGCTGCGGGCGCGCGAGTTCGCCCGGCTGGACGCGCGGGGCGACGTGTACCTGGACTACACCGGGAGCGCGCTGTACCCGGATTCCCTCGTCCGTACGCACGCGGAGCTGCTGCGCGAGTCCGTCTTCGGCAACCCGCATTCGGACAGCCCCGCCTCTCGCGCCAGCACACGGATGCTGGACGACGCGCGCGCGGCGGTGCTCCGCTTTTTCGACGCGGACCCGGCGGAGTACGAGGTCTGCTTTACCTCCAACTGCAGCGGCGCACTGCGGCTGGTGGGCGAGGCGTTCCCCTTCGCCCCCGGCTCGCGCTTCGTCCTCTCCGCCGACAATCACAACTCCGTGAACGGCATCCGCGAGTTCGCCGCGCGCGGCGGGGCGGAGGTGCGCTACGTCCCGCTGGACGCCGAGCTGCGGCTGCGGAACGTGGAAGGGGCGCTGGCGGATGCGGATCCGCGGCATCCGCACCTGTTCGCCTTTCCGGCGCAGTCCAACTTCTCCGGCGTGCGCCACCCGCTCCGCCTGGTGCGCGAGGCGCGGGAGCGGGGCTACGCGGTGGTGGTGGATGCCGCCTCGTTCGTCCCCACCAGCGCGCTGAGCCTGCGGCAGGTACCGGCGGACTTCGTCGCGCTCTCGTTCTACAAGATGTTCGGCTATCCGACAGGGATCGGCGCGCTGATCGCGCGGCGCGAGGCGCTGGCGCGGCTGGAGCGGCCGTGGTTCGCGGGCGGCACGGTGGACTTCGTCTCCACGCAGACGGGCACGCACCTGCTGCGGCGCGGCGCCGAGGGGATGGAGGACGGCACGCCCGGCTTTCTGGCCGCGCCGGCGGTGCAGGCGGGGCTGGCGTTCATGGAGCGGATGGGGATGGACCGGCTGAGTGCGCACGTAGCCGCCCTCACGCGCATCCTGCTGCACGCGCTGTGGGAGCTGCGCCACCCCTGCGGCGCGCCGATGGTGGCGATCCACGGCCCGGCGGGGATGCGCGAGCGGGGCGGAACCGTGGCGCTGAACCTTCTGCGCCCGGACGGATCGGCCGTGGACTATCGCGTGGTGGAGGCGCGGGCGCGCGAGGCGGGGATCTCCGTGCGCGGCGGGTGCTTCTGCAACCCCGGCACCGCCGAGCACGCCTTCGGCTTCGACCCGGAGGATTCCGCCCGCTGCTTCGCCGCGGCGGCCGCGGAGGGGTTCGACCTGGACCGGCTGCGGACGTGCATGGGCGGCCGCCCCGTCGGCGCCCTCCGCGTCTCGCTGGGGATGGCCAGCGTGGAGTCCGACGTCACCCGCCTCATCGAGCTCCTCGCCGCCTTCCGCGACGACGCCGGCGCGGTGGAGGAACAGCGCGCGGTAGCGGCGTAATGTCGATCCAGGCGGGGATCACGCGGTTGCGGACGCGCAGGTGCAGACCGTCTTTTCCCCGGTTGCGGACGCAGGTGCATGGAATTCGGTATCCACCGGGCTGCCCGAGTCCGCCAGAGCGAATGATGCCGATTGCGATTCTGGTGGGTAACGTGCCGTCCGCCCGCCGAGTCCGTACCAGAGCGAATGATGCCGATTGCGATTCTGGTGGGTAACATGCCGTCCGCCCGCCGGAGCGAATGAATTCGCCGCTGGAAAAACGCGAAGTCCACCTTCGTGGACTGTAGCCGCGGGTGCCGGGCGGTGCGAAAACGCGAGGTGCAAGCCGCCTTTCCCGGTTGCGGACGCGCAGGTGCGTGGGACGCCGTACACCGCCAGGCCGCCGAGTCCGCGCAGGCGGACTGTGTGACGTTGTTGCCGCGAATTCATTCGCTCCGTTGGGACCCGGCGGCGAC
>DASQBH010001371.1:0-3230 GCA_035635315.1 Longimicrobium sp. | reverse complement strand
GATGGTGGTGGCCAAGAACGACGAGGCTCACCGCATCCTTTCGGCGGAGCTCAAGGCGCGCCGGATCCGCCGCGCGTACCTGGCGGCCGCGTGGGGGCGCCTGCCGCAGGACGTGGTGATGGTGGACGCGCCGATCGGCCGGCATCCCACGGAGCGCAAGCGGATGGCGGTGGTGCCGGATGGCCGCGTGGCGCGCACCCGCTTTGTGCGCGTGGAGCGCTGGCGCGCGGCGGACCTGCTGCGTGCGGAGTTGGAGACCGGGCGCACGCACCAGATCCGCGTGCACCTGCTGCACCTGGGCCACCCCGTCGTGGGCGACCGCACCTACGCGCCGGAGCGGCACCGCGGCTTCGGCGGGCCGGAGCGCGCCTGGGCCGCGGGGCTGGCCAAGCGCGTCCCCCGCCAGTTCCTGCACGCCACGGAGCTCCGCTTTACGCACCCCCGCACCGGCGAGTCCATGCGTTTCGAATCCCCCCTGCCGCCGGACCTTGCCGCCGCGGCCGAGTGGGCGCGAGGCAACGCGGGGTAGGGACACCGCCCACCGTCTGCATCCGCTCGCGCGTCCCGGTTCTCCGCTCGTCACGCGGCGAGGGCCGCTCGTCCCGCCGGGATGGGAGGGGTGGCGTGGAGCGGGGCATCTTTCCTTTGCACGCAGACCCGGGGGTTCTCCTGGCCGGGCGCCGCGGCCCATCCGGTAGCCGCTGGATGGTTGTGCAGGTCCTGATGATGACGCAGGTGGAGGACGCTGGCGGGGGCGGTCGGAGATCATCCGGCCGTCCCCGTTCGCGTGTGCCGAACGCTCGATTGGCCTGCTGTATCAGGCGGCCGTCCGGAGCAATCCGGGCGGCCGCCGCCTTTCGTAGATGGACGGGGCGGGACGAAACGGCGGAGCGGCGTAATCCACCACTTTCGCACTTTCGCACTTTCGCACTCTCGCACTTTTCTTGACCGCCGCACCGCGCCCCCGCTATACTGTCGGCTCACCTTCCAGGGCGCCACCTCAGAGCCGCTGATGTCCCAATCCGACACCCGGGCTGAACCGTTGGGGGATACCCCGGACGAGGTCGTTCTGGAGCGGATGGCGCTTCTGGTGGTGGGCGAGCACCGGTTCGCGGTGTCGATCGACCGCATCCGCGAGATCATCCCCGCCCGGCCCTACACGCCGCTGCCGGGAAGCGGGCCGCACGTCTGCGGCCTGATCAACCTGCGCGGGCGCATCGTGACCGTCATTGACCTGGGCGCCCGCCTCGGGCTTGCGCCCGCGTCGGCCAACCCGGACCACGGCATCGTGATCGTGGAGCACCGGGGCAGGCTGGCGGGGCTGGCGGTGGAGGAGGTGTCGCGCATCGTGGACGTGGACACGGGGGCGCTGCAGGACGCCGCCGCCACGCTGCGGGCGCTGCGCATTGACCGCGCCTATCTGCGCGGAGTAGGCGAGACGGACGGGCAGGTGTTCGTGGCAGTCGACCCGGACGAGATCATCGCCCCCATCCTCTCCGCGTGAAACCGATTTATCCGGGCGCCAACGCCCCAACCCGGCACCCCAACAGACGCCAATGAGCCAGACCGTCTTGATCTGCGACGACGCCATCTTCATGCGGACGATGATCGGCGACATCCTGACGCAGGCCGGATTCCAGATCGTCGCCGAGGCCGAGACGGGCGTTCAGGCCGTCGAGAAGTACCGGCAGCACAAGCCCGACCTGGTCACGATGGACATCGTGATGCCCGACATGGGCGGCATCGACGCCGTGCGCGAGATCGTGAAGGAAGACCCCAGCGCCCGCATCCTCATGTGCAGCGCCATGGGCCAGCAGGCGCTGGTGATCGAGGCCATCCAGGCCGGCGCCAAGGACTTCGTGGTCAAGCCGTTCCAGCCGTCGCGCGTGCTGGAGGCGGTGCAGCGCGTTCTGGGATGAAGTGCCGAGTGCCGAGTACCTGGTGCCTAGTTGTTGGTGCTAGGTACTAGGCACTGGGTACTTGGTACTTCTGCTCCTCAACCGGCGCACTTGATGGAACTCTCGCAGTACGCGGAGCTATTCCTCAGCGAATCCCGCGAGCACGTCTCCGCCATCAACCACCTGCTGCTGACGCTGGAGAGCGACCCGCGCTCCAGGGACGCGGTGGAGGGGCTGTTCCGCGCGGTGCACACCATCAAGGGGATGTCGGCCACCATGGGCTACCGCGCCGTGGCGGACCTGGCCCACGAGATGGAAGACCTGCTGGACCGCGTGCGCCTGGGCCGCATGACGCCCGACGCGGAGCTCGTCGACGTGCTGTTCGCCGCGTGCGACGCGCTGGAGCTGAGCATCGAGACGGCCGTGGAAGAGGGGGAGGACGACGGCGCCTCCGTGGCACCCGTCGTCGCCCGCCTCCGCGCGCTGGCCGGCGCCACCGAGGCGCCTTCGCGGGCGGAGGATACCGGCGCGGCCCCGTCCGTCGAAGCCGTGCCCGCGGCCGCCTCCGCCCCTGCCTTCGACGTGGAGGGGGACGAGGACACCGCCATGCGGGTGCGCATCACGGTGGACCCCGCCTCGGCGCTGCCGGGGGTGCGGGCGTTCATGGCGGTGCGCGCGGCGCGGGGGCTGGGGACGGTCACCAGCCTGGAGCCGTCCGAGGCGGCCATGCAGCAGGAGGCCGACTTCGCGGGCACCGTCCGCTTCGTCCTGCGCTCTGCCGCCCCGGTGCAGGAGATCGAGGCGGCGCTGCGGGCGGCCGGCGAGATTCGCGAGGTGGAGATCGCCCGCGGGCTGATGGACGCGCCCGCCCAGGCCGCCGACGCGGCCCCCGCCGAGGCCGGAGCCGCATCCGCGGCCGGCGCGGCGGGGCGGGCGCGCAACATCCGCGTCGACCTGCGCCGCCTGGACGCGCTGGTGAACGGCGTGGGCGAGCTGGTCATCGTCCGCGACCGCATGCGGCGGCTGGCGGGGTCGGCCGAGCCGGAGCTGGCGGACTCCATCGACCAGGCGGCGCGGCTCATCGGCGAGCTGCAGGACGAGATCATGCAGGCCCGCATGGCGCCCGTCTGGCAGGTGTTCGACCGCTTTCCGCGCCTGGTGCGCGACGCGGCGCGCTCGCTGGGCAAGCGCGTGGACTTCGTGATCGAGGGCAAGGAGATCGAGCTGGACCGCTCCATGCTCGACGAGATCGGCGACCCGCTGGTGCACCTGCTGCGCAACTCGCTGGACCACGGCATCGAGTCGCCCGCGGAGCGCCGCGCGGCCGGCAAG
>DASQBH010001370.1:0-12253 GCA_035635315.1 Longimicrobium sp. | reverse complement strand
GACGTCGCTCTCCCTCCTCAACGAGGCGAACCTGAAGCGCCTGGAGAGAAACGGCTTCAAGGCGATCGCCCCGGGAATCGAGTCGTGGTTCGACATCGGCGACAAGTCGCGGATGCGCAACGTGAACGGGATGGAGAAGGTGCGGCGCGTGTCGGAGCAGGCCAACCTGGTCAACGAGTACATCCCGTACACGCAGTGCAACCTCATCTTCGGGCTGGACAGCGACGACGGGCCGGAGCCGTTCGAGCTCACCAAGCGCTTCGTCGACCTGGCGCCGGGGATGTACCCGCACCTGGCGCTGCTCTCCGCGTTCGGGCGCAACGCCGAGCTCAACCTGCAGTACCAGCGCGACGGGCGGGTGCTGCCGGTGCCCTTCCACTTTCTGGACCTGGTGCAGGCGATGAACGTAAAGCCCAGGAACTACGGGTGGGTGGAGTTCTACCAGCTGGTGTGCGACACGTTCGACTACTGCTTCTCGTTCAAGGCCATGGCGCGGCGGACGGCGAAAAATCCCAACCGGCTGCTGGGGATCGAGCAGTTCTTTCGCGGCTGGTCGTCGGAGCGCAACAACCGCCTGGCGCACCACCGCAAGATGCTGCGCTGGCTCAAGGAAGACCGCGAGGTGCGCGACTTTTTCGAGGGCGTGACGCCGGAGATCCCCTCGGTGATGCGCAACCAGATCCGCCAGCACCTGGGCCCGCTGTGGGAGTGGCTGCCGGAGAACGCGCTGCACTACGACCCCAACGCGTACCTGCACTCCGGGACCTCGCACCCGCTGCCGGTGGCGCTGGCGGGGTGATGGGTGAACGGGTGATGGGGTGATTCGGCGGGCGGTGGAGTCCGCCCCCTCCGGGCCGGCACCACCGGCCCACCTCCCCCCAAAAAACCCTGGGGGAGGTTGATGTGGGGCAGGGTGCGGGATGCTTCGAAGCGTCTCGATCCGTCGGTAACTAACCTCCCCCAGCAGTTTTGGGGGAGGTGGGCGAGGTTTACGAGCCCGGAGGGGGCGGACCTCGAAGCCCGCCAGACACAACAAGAGAGGACGCCGGGGAGATTCCTCGGCGTCCTCTTTTTCCCCCGTGAATCGGCCTTCTACCAGACCGGCTGAACCACGTACAGAACCTCGACGCGGTCGTTGCGGTCGCGGTCGTAGAACTCGGCGACCTCGTAGTCGCCGGAGCGGACGCGGAGGATGCGCGGGCCTTCCGGCTCCGCCACCCAGTAGCCCGTCAGCGGCTGGTCGTAGCCCAGCGACACGGCCTGCAGCGCCAGGCGGCCCAGGACGATGTCGCCCAGCACGCCCAGCAGGCCCCCGCGGTCCAGGCGGGTGCGGGTGTCCGGGTTGCGGAAGATGACGTCGCCGATGCCGCCGCGGCTCCAGATGGTGCCGGAGCGGCTGCCGAGCCCGAAGCCCTTTTCGATGCACCACTCGCGGCCCCACACCGGGTGTCCCTCGCCGCTGCGGCAAAAGGCGGGCGCGTTGGCGCGCGGCGCCTGGTCGCCCAGCCGGCGCATCTGCCAGCCGCCCAGTTGCGACGCGCGGCGGTCGTCCAGGTCGAACAGCAGGTCGCCGCGGCGGTTGAGGATGCGCACCCGGTCGTTGTCGCTGCGCACGCCGAACGCGTCCGCCGCCAGCCCCCGCGCATGCCCCCGGGCGATGGCGCCCACCGCCATCCGCTCGCTGGCGCGCGCGCTGTTCGCCAGCCTGCGCTGCGCCGGCGGCAGCGCGGTGATGCGCGACTGCAGATCGTTCGCACTCAGCCGCCCGCGGCTGCGAACGCTCGGCAGCCGATCGGCGCTCGCGCCCGAGTTGCCGCGCCCCGACGACGCGTTCGCGGAGTTGCCCGAGTTGGAGGCGCGATCGTCGCCGCGCGCGCTCGCCGAGTTGCCACGCGACCCGCGTGCATCGTCGGACGAGCCGCCGCGCGCGTCGTCGGATGAGCGGCCGCGATCGTCGGAGCGGGCGGATCCGCTGTTGCCACCGCTGGATCCGCCGCGGCGCTCGCTGCTCTGCCCAGACCCGCGCGCGGACTGCCCCTGCCCGCTCTGCCGCGATGGACGCGCGTCACTGCCGCCGCCCGAACGTCCGCGGCTCTCGCGCGCTTCCTGTCCACCACCGCCCTGTCCGCGTCCGCGGCTCTCGCGCGCCTCTTGTCCCCCGCCACCCTGGCCGCCGCCCTGCCCCTTGCCCTGCTGCACCACGCCCAGCGCATCGTCATCTGCCGGGGCGGGCGCCGCCGCGGCCGGCTGCGCCGCGCCCGCGGAGAGTGCCAGCGCCGCCAGCATCGAAAGCAATCTGCTCATCACGTCATCCCCCGTCCGTGTGGTCCTGCCGTCGGCGGTCCGCAAAGGCAAGTACTCTGCCGGAACCGCCGCCGTGCACACAAGACGACGCAGATCCAACTCCGTCATCCATCATCACCTACACACGACTGGGAGCCGTCCCCCGCCACCACGGGCTGAAGCCCGCGGCTGGAACTGCGATAAGCCCCGCTCTGGGCGCGCTGCGCTTGCCCGGCGGGGCTTCACCTGCTCGGGCCAGCAGAGTCCGCACTCCGTCGCCAACCTTTCGCGTGGGGAACCGTCGTCATCTCCACAACCCCTCCCCCGCAGTTTGGGGGAGGGGTCGACCGCCGTCGCGAGGAACGAGCGAAAGGCCGGTCGGGGGAGAGGGCCCGGGGGGTCGCGAAAGCGCCCCCCGTTCACCCGTTCACCCGTTCACCCGTTCACCCGTTCACCCGTTCACCCGTTCACCCGTTCACCCGTTCACCCGTTCACCCGTTCACCCTCACACCCTCACCGCCCCTCCGCCACCACCGCACGCGGCGCATAGCTGATCCTCCGCGCCTCGCGGATCGCCCCGCCGTCCAGCCGCCCCTCCACGATCTCGTATCCCAGCAGCGCGAAGATGCGGCCGCGGAGAAAGAGCGGGCGCGCGTTGCCGTACCAGTCCACGCAGCTGGCGCGGCAGCCGTCGTCCACAGAACCCTCGGCGCGGGCGGCCAGCTCGCCCAGCTCCTCGAAGCGCGAGGGGCGGTTGCGCAGGAACAGGATGGACGCGGAGCCGTCGCGCAGGTGCGCGTACCCCGGCTCGCCGCCGCCGCGGATCGGCAGCCCCAGGATCCCCGAATCCCTCCCGTCGGGTTTGTAGAAGAAGCCGTGGCTGCGCAGCTCCCCCTGCGACGCGCCCGCGCTCACGTAGCGTTGCGCAAGCTCCGGACGACCGCCCAGCTTCACCGCGCTGAAGTGCAGGTTCTGCCCGTCCGTGCCCACGACCACCGCGTCGCCGCCCATGGCCTCGATGCGGTCCACCCCGTGCGGCAGCGGAAGCGCCGTCGCGCTCCCCTCCAGCCACGGCACCGCGTACAGCGTGGCCTTTGCGCGCTGCTCCGGCGGGCCCCAGCCGCTCCCCGTGCCGTACAGCAGGTAGTTGCCCACGAAGCGGTTCTGAAAAG
Organism: Longimicrobium sp.; assembly: GCA_035635315.1. GTDB lineage: Bacteria > Gemmatimonadota > Gemmatimonadetes > Longimicrobiales > Longimicrobiaceae > Longimicrobium. The sequence continues at coordinate 8,798 of DASQBH010001370.1, read as the reverse complement.
TGTAGCCGGTGGGCGTCGGCAGCGCGCGGTACGCTTCCGCCGGCGCCGTGCCGGTGCCGTCGCCAAAGCTGTCCAGCGACACCCGCAGCAGCTCCGTGGAGCCGCCCGTCGTCTCGCCGTGCCACATCCCGTCACCGTCCGCGGCGGAGCGGACCAGCACGTTCAGGTGCCGGTCGGCGCTCTCCAGGAAGGAGAACTGGTCCACCGGGCTCCCCCGCACCGCCAGCGCGCTGGGCCCGCCGCCGTCCAGGGGAATGCGGTACAGCATGTTCTCCGCCCCCCGCTGCCCCTCGCGCCGCACCCAGTCGCTCACCCACACGTACACGGCGCCGGGGGAGACGTAGAACACGCGCCCCGGAGGCCCCAGCACCGCCGTCCCCTCGCACCCCATCGCCTCCGCCCGCAGGTCGCAGACGGTGACCGTGTGCAGCGCGATGCCGCTCTCCCCGCTCAGCTCCAGGCCGGGGTGGTAGACGCGCGTGGCGGGAAGGATGCGCTGGAACGCGGAGTCCTGCGCCCCGCGGTGCCAGCGGCGCATGGCGGGAAAGTGGTCGAACGGGTCTTCCATGTTCAGCCCCAGGTACAGGGGCGTGTAGAAGATCAGCTTGCCGTCCACCAGCCGGCTGGCGTAGTTGCGCGACGAGTAGTAGTCGTTGGAGCGCAGGTGATAGGTGGACCGGTGCTGCAGCCGCCCGTCGGGAAAGATGCGGAACAGCCCCACCTCCGTGCCCCCGCGCTCGTAGCTGAACCCGATCACCACCACCGCGTCGCCGGAGACCAGCAACTCGTCGTACCAGCTGGCGCTGGGGTCGATGTCCGGCCCGAACGCATCCACGGCCGACACCGGCCGCAGCGCGTTGTCGCCCACCGCCACCGTGAACAGGCGCCCGCGCCGCAGCATCACCAGGTAGTCGCCGTGCACCTTTACGATGCCGCCCTCGTCCACCCCGGCGTGCTGCACGTTGGTCACCGACTCCTCGCCCGGCTGCGACCGCGACGTCGCATCCGCGGCCACCACGGGCGCCATCTCGGCCTCCGGCGACGGCGGGGCTTCCACACTCGCCGCAACGCCGCCCTCAATGCCCTGGGCGGAGAGGCGCTGCTGTTCCTTCGCCAGCCGCTGCAGGTACGCGCCCAGCTCCGCCTCGGACGCAAAGGCGGGGAGCGTGGGCGGGTCCGGGGCGCGGAGCAGGCCCGTGCGGGTGGCGGATTCCGCGCATCCGGCCGTGGCCGCGGCGATACAGGCAGAGGTCGCGAGGACCGTGATTCTCTTCATCGTTCCTACCCCGTGTTTCGGGACTTCGTCCTGCCGGTGGTCGCCGGTTGAACGCACGCCCCTCCCCCGCTCTGACGCGCCCCGGAACCCGGTGCACCACATTTTTGCGGATTCGATGCGGACGGCGGCGGCGGGAAAACCGGCCCGCGGAGCCGTGGAACTTGTCCACGCGGGATGTCGCAATGGAGACGTTTGCGGCCGATGACAAAAGTGTTGATTTCGGCATGTCTTCGGTGCAGATTGTCGCCGATCGGCTTGGATCGAGCGCGGGCGGCATCGCGTCCAGGCACGTGGCTGCCCGGTCGCTGCGCCGATGGATGGCGGCGGCGTGGGGCCATCCACCGTTTCCTGATCCCCCGTCCATACGCAGACTCCCCGCAACCCGGAGCGCGAACATGGGCACCACCGACGCTCGCATGGACGCCTACATCGAAAAGTCCGCCGACTTTGCGCAGCCCATCCTGCGCTACCTGCGCGAAGTGGTGCACGAGGCGTGTCCCGACGTGAAAGAGGCGATGAAGTGGAGCTCGCCCCACTTCACGTATCACGGGATGCTCTGCCACATGGCCGCCTTCAAGCAGCACTGCGCGTTCGGCTTCTGGAAGGGCTCGCTCTTCCTGGAACAGGGCGACGACAGGGCGAAGCAGGCCGCCGGCCACTTTGGCCGCATCACCTCCATCGCCGACCTGCCGCCGCGCGAGGAGATCATCGGCTACATCCACCAGGCCATGCGGCTGAACGAGGAGGGCGTCAAGGCCGCATCCCGCAAGCAGCCGGTGGAGCGGGCCGAGCTGGCGGTGCCGGACGACCTGACGTCGGCGCTGGAGGCCAACGAGGCGGCGCTGGTCACCTTTACCGGCTTCAGCCCCAGCCACCGCCGGGAGTACGTGGAGTGGATCACCGAGGCCAAGACGGACGCCACCCGCCAGAAGCGCCTGCAGCAGGCCGTGGAGTGGATGGCCGAAGGCAAGTCCCGCCACTGGAAGTACGCGCGGACGTAACGCGGCCAATCCGGCGCACGCGGTGAGTCAAACGCTGCCTGGCCGACTCCTGGCCGGCGGAGATGCGGCCGAAGATCGGACGGATCATCCCGGTTGCGGACGCACAGGCGCCCGGAACGCCGCATACCGCCGGGCCGCCGAGTCCGCGCAGGCGGACTGTGTGATGTTGTTGCCGCGAATTCATTCGCTCCCGAAGAGCCCGGCGGTCACACGCCTGCGGACGCACAGGCGCCCGGAACGCCGCACACCGCCGGGCCGCCGAGTCCGCGCAGGCGGACTTTGCGTTTTCCCAGCGGCGAATTCATTCGCTCCGCGGGCGGACGGCACGATGCTGAACCGATCCGCAAAAGAGCATCATTCGCTCCTGCAGGCGGACGCGCGCCGTACCCGGCCGGATCCGCACCCGAAGCACGAAGGATCCCTACCTCCAACCAAAACCCCTCGAGCCCGGCTTGATGACCCCACGAAAAGGCCCCCCGCGCCGATGCATGGCCATGGCGCTGCCCGCTCTCGCGCTGGCGCTGTGCGCGAGTGAGGCACGGGCGCAGGACTCGCTCGTGGCGATGCTGCGCGCGAACGCGCATCCCATGCAGGCGGCGGACGGGCGGCTGTCGGGCGCGGGGGCGGAGCTGCTGCTGGCCGCGGGGCGCGACGCGCAGTTCTTTCTGATCGGCGAAGAGCACGGGGTCGCGGAGATCCCGCTGGTGGCGGCGGGGCTCTTTCGCGAGCTGGCGCCGCACGGGTACCGGCACCTGGCCATCGAAACGGGCGACGCCCTGGCGGGGGAGCTCAACCGGCGCCTGCTGGCCGACACTACCGGCGCCGCCTTCCTGGCCTTTCAGCACGACCATTTTCCCGGAGCGCCCTTCTACCGCTGGCGCGAGGACGCGGCGCTGCTGCGCACCGCCATCGCGGCGGCCGGGGGGCGCGATGACGTGCTGTGGGGGCTGGATTACGACATCGTGGGCGACCGCTACGCCCTGCGCCGGCTGCGCGACCTGGCGCCCAACCCGGCCGCCCGCGCCGCAGCGGAGCGCGCCATCGTGCGCGCCGACTCCGCGCTGGCGCAGGCGCTGGCCACGCAGAACCCGGGGCTGCTGATGATGTTCGGCGGCGCGGACGACTGGTACGCGCCGCTGCGCCAGGCGTACGCGCCGGAGCCCGGGAGCGAGGCGGACCGCATCATCCGCCTGCTGCAGACCACGCGCGAGATCAACGCGTACTGGGGGCGCGGGCAGGGCTACCTCTCCAACCACTACCGCGCGCTGCTCAACAAGCAGCAGCTCAACCGCTACCTGGACGAGGTCGCGGAGCGCACGGGAGAGATGCCGCGGGTGATGATGAAGTTCGGCGCCAGCCACATGATGCGCGGCCGCACCTTTACCAACGTCTTCGACCTGGGCACGCTGGCGTCCGAGATCGCCGAGGTGCGCGGCGGCCGCTCGTTCGGCGTGCTGATGCTGGGCGGCGCCGGCACCACTCACGCCGTCATCGACCCGCGCGCCTTTACCACGGTCGAGGCGCCGGTGGAGACCGATGGCTGGGCAAAACCGTTCTACGACGCGGCCGATCCCCAGCGCTGGACGGTGTTCGACCTGCGTCCTCTCCGCCCGCGCATCCCCCGCCTGGGCACCCTTCCCGACGACCTGCTGAAGGTGCTGTACGGCTTCGACGCCGTCGTCATCCTCTCCGGCAGCGGCCCCCAGCACGACCTGGTGACCCGATGAGCGCCCCGGATGCCGCTCCGGCCGGGAACGAGCCTCCGCGCGCCACGCCCGGTCAACGGGCGCGCCGCGCGGGCTGGCTGCTGCTCAGCTACGGGATCGTCATGCTCTTTGGCGGGCACGGATTCGCTCCCCTGGTCCTGGTGCTGGCCATGCCGGACAGCGAGTTCCTGGCGATCGCCATCTCCGGCTGGGCGGGTGTGGCGCTGCTGGCCGCGTCGGTGTTCGTACCCCGGCCGGACATCTCCCGCGCGCTTTTCATCGCCGCCATCGCCTCCCTGGCCCTGTCCATCGTGCTGGGCGCGTCGTGGTCGGAGATTCCTCCGCTCACGCTGGTCACGGCGCTTCCGTTCCTGGCGCTGGGCAGCAGGTGGATCGTCCGCACCTCGCGCGCCTCCGCCGAGGCAAGCACCACCCGCGACACCGACGGCCCTCGAGGCGCCTGACGGACCGGCCAGGCGCACGTCCGCCTTCCCGCCCGGCTCGCGCTGGCTTTTCTTCCAGCGCAGGTTCGGCGAAAGGGCTTCCCTCTGGCGCATCGAGCTGACGTCTGGTCGATTGGAGCAGGTGACCCGCCCCGGCCGTTGACCCGGGCGCGCCTGAATCCATCCGCCTTCCGAGTCTGATCCGCATGCCCGACGATTCGATCGCCCTGCTTCCCGCGCACGAGATCGCCCGGCGGGTGCGCGCCCGCGAAGTCTCTCCGGTGGAGGTGCTGGATGCGTGCATGGCGCAGGTGGATGCGCACAATCCCGTGCTGAACGCCGTCGTCACGCTGAACCACCGGGCGCGCGAAGAGGCGGAGGCGCTGGAGCGGCGGATCGCGGGCGGCGAGGACGTGGGGCCGCTGGCGGGGCTCCCCGTGGGGATCAAGGACGTGACGGAGGTGGCCGGCGTCCGCACCACCTACTGCTCGCCGCTGTTCACCGACCATGTGCCCGCGGAAGACGCGGCGGTGGTGCAGCGGCTGCGCGCCGCGGGCGCCGTCATCCTGGGCAAGACCAACACGCCGGAGTTCGCGGCCGGCGGCAACACCTTCAACGCGATCTTCGGCGTCACCCGCAACCCGTGGAACACGGAGCGCAGCCCCGGCGGCAGCACGGGCGGCGGCGCGGCGGGGCTGGCCACGGGGATGTTCGCGCTGGCGCAGGGAACGGACCTGGGCGGATCGCTGCGCATCCCCGCCTCGTTCTGCGGCGTCGTGGGCCTGCGCCCGTCGGTAGGCCTGGTCCCCACCTGGCCGCAGGAGTATGCGTGGGATCCGGTGCAGGTGACCGGCGTGATGGGCCGCACGGCGGAGGACGTCGCCCTGGGGCTGCAGTCCATCGCCGGGCCCGGCGAGTACGCGCCGCTCGCGCAGCCGGTCGCGGGGCGCGACTTCGCGGCGGCGGTGCGTGGCGCGGACGTGCGCGGCAAGCGCTTCGCCTACTGCCGCGACATCGCGGGGATCGGCATCGACCCCGACGTGGAGCGCGTCTGCCGCGACGCCGCGTTCGCGCTGCGGGACGCGGGTGCGCAGGTGGAGGAGATCGAGCTGGACCTGGCGTACGCGCGCAAGCCGTTCCTGGCGCTGCGGGGCCACTGGTTCGTCAGCCAGCTGTATCCCTACCTGGACAGGATCGAGGAGTTCGGCGTGAACGTGGCCAACAACGTGCGCGCCGGCCTCGAGGTCACGCCGGTGGAGCTGGCGGAGGCGGAGGTCACGCGCAAGCGCATCTGGGAGGAGTTCCGCGCCCTCTTTCGCACCTTCGACCAGCTGCTCACGCCCACGATGGCCGTCCCCCCCTTCCCCGTCGTCGAGAACTTTCCGCGCACGGTCGCGGGCAAGGAGATGGAGACGTACATCGACTGGGTCGCCCCGACCTTCGTCCTGAGCATGACGGGGCTTCCGGTGGCCTCCGTCCCCGCGGGGCTGGATTCCGAGGGGATGCCGGTGGGGCTGCAGATCGTCGCGCCGCCGCAGGGCGAGGAGCGCGCGCTCGCCACGGCGGGGATCGTGCAGCGTCTGCGGCCGCTTCCCCGCCCGCCGATCCTGTCCACCGGCGGCTGAGCGCGACCGTCATCTACCGAGACCCGCATCCATCCACCCGGAGAACGCCCGCATGCCCTACGCAGCCCGCATCCAGCCCGGCACCCGCGTACGCCTGAAGGACCACGACCCGTCGGACAGCGCGGGGCTGGACAAGGAGGCCGGGCTGGCGCGCTTCGCCGAGCTGAACGCGGAGCTGGACGCGCTGCAGGAAGAGCTGCACGCGGCCGGAACGCACAGCGTGCTGATGGTGCTGCAGGGAATGGACACCAGCGGAAAGGACGGCGCCATCCGCAGCGTGATGGACAACCTGAATCCGCAGGGGGTGCGGGTGGAGTCGTTCAAGGTGCCCACCGACGAAGAGCTTGCGCACGACTTTCTGTGGCGCGTGCACAAGGTCACCCCCGGAAAGGGACAGTTCGGCGTCTTCAACCGCTCGCACTACGAGGACGTGCTGGTGGTGCGCGTGCACGGGCTGGTGCCGGAAAAGGTGTGGCAGGCGCGGTACGAGCACATCAACCACTTCGAGGCGCTGCTGGCCGACAGCGGCACCATCATCCTCAAGTTCTTTCTGCACATCAGCAAAAAGGAGCAGGAGAAGCGGCTGCGCGAGCGCGAGGAGGAGGTGGGCAAGGCGTGGAAGCTTTCCGCCGGCGACTGGCGCGAGCGGGAGAAGTGGGACGCCTACCAGGAGGCGTACGAGGACGCGCTCAGCCTGTGCAGCACGGAGGCGGCGCCCTGGTACGTGGTGCCCGCGGACCGCAAGTGGTTCCGCAACCTGGCCATCACCGAGGCGCTGGTGGACCGCCTGCGCGGCTGCCGCGACCACTGGCGCGGCGCCCTGGAGGACCTGAGCAAGGCCAAGCTGGCCGAACTCGAGGCGTACCGGAAGCTGCTGGAGGAGCAGGGGAAGTAGGGCGGGATCGATCCGGGCGCGACGAGGGGCATCGAACTGGCGCCCGCGGGGACGCCCCCTCCGCTCGCTTAGGCTCGCACCTCCCCCAAAACCCCTGGGGGAGGTTGGTGTGAGGCGGGGATCGAGCCGCTTCGGACAAGGTGGCGCGAGGTGGTGGGCCGCCCCCCTCCCCGGCCCTCCCCCACAAACTGCGTGGGGGAGGGAGAACGGAAGAAACCGGTCGCAGCGGGATCGAATTCTCCCCTCTCCCCGAGGAACGAGGGGGGAGGGGCCGGGGGTGGGGGACCCTGGCAGGCGCAGTGCAATCCCCTGCCGTAGCGGGATCCTTCTCCCCTCTCCGCGAGGAACGAGCGGGGAGGGGCCGGGGGAGGGGGACCCCGCGGACGCAGTTCGATTTCCGTCGATGGACGCGGTAGATTGCCCCTCCCGTTTCGCGCGAACATCTCCATCCGACCGATATCCCCGATGACGACGGTTTCCCGCAGGTCCAGCGTATCCGAAAAGGCGAGCCGGTTCACGGAGTCCGTCATCCGCGAGATGACGCGGCAGGCGATGAAGTACAACGCCGTGAACCTGGCGCAGGGCTTTCCCGACTTCGGCGCGCCGGAAGCCATCAAGCAGGCCGCGATGGACGCCATCGCCAACGACGTGAACCAGTACGCCATCACCTGGGGCGCGCGCGACTTTCGCCAGGCACTGGCGCAGAAGACCGCGTGGCACCTGGGGCTGGAGATCGATCCCGAGCGCGAGATCACCGTCACCTGCGGCAGCACCGAGGCGATGATCGCCACGCTCATGGCCACCGTCGACCCCGGCGAAGAGGTGGTGATCTTCGAGCCGTTCTACGAGAACTACGCGCCCGACGCCATCCTCTCCGGCGCCAAACCCGTCTACGTCAAGCTGCACCCGCCCACCTGGAGCTTCGACCCCGACGAGCTGCGCGCGGCGTTCACGGAACGCACCAAGGCCATCATCCTCTGCAACCCCAACAACCCCGTGGGCAAGGTCTTTACCCGCGAGGAGATGGAGCTCATCGCCGGGCTGTGCAGGGAGCACGACGCGCTCTGCATCACGGACGAGATCTACGAGCACATCCTCTATTCGCACGCGGACGGCACGCCGGCGCGGCACGTCTGCATGGCGCAGCTGGAGGGGATGCGCGAGCGCACCGTCGTCATCAACTCCATGTCCAAGACGTACTCGGTGACCGGCTGGCGCGTGGGGTACGCCATCGCGCCGCCCCACATCACCGCCGCCATCCGCAAGGTGCACGACTTTCTTACCGTGGGCGCCGCCGCGCCGCTGCAGGCCGCGGGCGCCTTTGCGCTGTCGCTGCCGCCGGAGTACTACGACAAGCTGCGCGCGGACTACCAGGCGCGGCTGGACCTGTTCCTGCCCGCGGTGGAAAAGGCGGGGTTCGGCGTCACCCGGCCGGAGGGGGCGTACTACGTGATGACGGACATCAGCGGCTTCGGGTTCAGGAACGACGTGGACTTCGCCATGCACCTGGTGAAGGAGGTGGGCGTGTCGTGCGTCCCCGGCAGCAGCTTCTACCATCGCCCGGAAGACGGCGCGCAGCAGGTGCGGTTCTGCTTCTGCAAGAAGGACGAGACGCTGCTGGCCGCCGTGGAGCGCCTGGCGAAGCTGTCGTAGATGGCCGTGCAGCCGGGCCGCCGAGTCCGCACCAGGAGCGAATGATGCCGGTTGTGGATCTGATCCCGTAACGTGCCGTCCGCCCGCGGGAGCGAATGAATTCGCCGCTGGGAGGACGCAAAGTCCGCCTTCGCGGACTGTGGCCGAGAGTGCCTCACGCTGCGACAGACGATCGCGCCGGTTGATCCTCGTTGCGGAC
>DASQBH010001369.1:0-9417 GCA_035635315.1 Longimicrobium sp. | reverse complement strand
CGCCCTGGCGCGGGCGCTGGCGCCGCGGCCCCGGCTGCTGCTGCTGGCCATCATCAGCACGGCGCTCCTGCTGGTGCTGCGGCGCGCGGAACGAAAGAGAAAGCGATGAGCATCCGGGTAGAAGGGGTCAGCCGCGCGTTCGGGGGCCTGCAGGCCGTGGACGACGTGAGCTTTACGGTGAACCCGGGCGAGCTGGTGGCGCTGCTGGGTCCGTCGGGCGGGGGAAAGAGCACGCTGCTGCGCATCATCGCCGGGCTGGAGACGGCGGACGCGGGCTCCGTCTGGCTGGACGGCGACGAGGTGGGCCACCTGCACGCCCGCACCCGGCGCGTGGGCTTCGTATTCCAGCACTACGCCCTCTTTCGCCACATGACGGTGGCGCAGAACGTGGCGTTCGGGCTGGACGTGCGCGCCGTGAAGCCGGCGGAGCGCGACGCGCGGGTCAACGAACTGCTGGAGCTGATGGGGCTGGGCGGACTGGGCCATCGCCGTCCGGACGAGCTCTCCGGCGGGCAGCGGCAGCGCGTCGCCCTGGCGCGGGCGCTGGCGCCGCGGCCCCGGCTGCTGCTGCTGGACGAGCCCTTTGCCGCCATCGACGCCCGGGTCCGGGAGGAGCTGCGGCAGTGGCTGCGCGCCCTGCACGACGAGGTGCACGTCACCTCGCTCTTCGTGACGCACGACCAGCAGGAGGCGTTCGCGCTGGCGGACCGGGTGCTGGTGATCAACCGGGGCCGCCTGGAGCAGGCCGGCACCCCCGCGGAGATCCTGGACCACCCCGCCACGGAGTTCATCGCCCGCTTCGTGGGCGACGTGAACGTGCTCGACGCCTCCGCCCGCCGCGGCCAGGCTCACGCCGGCGCCCTGCGCGTGGCCGTCCCCGACGTTGCGGACGGCGACGTGCGGCTGGTGATCCGCGCCTACGACCTGCGCTTTCGCCCCGCGGGCGACGGGCCGGCGCAGGTGCGGCGCGTGGTGCACCTGGGCGACCGGGTAAAGGTGGAGGCGCAGATCGACGGCGCCGGCCTGCTCTGGGCCCAGCTTTCGCGCTACGACGACGCGCTGCGGGGGCTGGAGCCCGGCGCGCGCGTGGAGGTGGACGTCGCGCACGTCCGCAGCTATCCTGTGGGTCGCGCGTGAGCGCCGGTGACCCGCCTTTTCCCGCAGTGATCGAGAACGCCCGATGAGCGCGACCCTGGCCCCCCCGCCGCCCCTGCTGAACGTGGAGGCGCCCCTGCGCGTCCTGGCGGAGCCCGTAACGCCCACGGCGCACTTCTACCAGCGCACCAACTTTCGCGTCCCGCGGATCAATGCCTCCGACTGGACGCTCTCCGTGGGCGGCGCGGTGCGGCATCCGCTGTCGCTGGATCTGGACGAGCTGCGTGCGCTCCCCACGCGCACCGTCACGGTGACGATGGAGTGCGCCGGCAACGCGCGCAGCCTGGTGACGCCGCTGCCGCCCGGCCAGCCGTGGGCGCTGGGCGCGGTGAGCACGGCCACCTTTACCGGCGTGCCGGTGCGCGCGGTGCTGGAGCGGGCGGGGGTGGACGAGCGTGCCGTGGAGGTGCTGTTCGCGGGCGCGGATACCGGCGACGTCTCGCCCGGCCACACCGTCCGATTTGAGCGGAGCCTGTCGCTGGAGCGGGCGCTGCACCCGGACGTGCTGCTGGCGTGGGAGATGAACGGCGAGCCGCTCCCCGCGCAGCACGGCCATCCGCTGCGCCTGGTGGTGCCGGGGTGGTACGGCGTGGCCTCCGTGAAGTGGCTTACGGAGATCCGTGTGCTGGACGCGCCGTTCGAGGGCTACTTCCAAGCCGAGCGCTACATCTACGTGGGCGAGCGCGGCGTGGCGGACGGCACGCCCGTCACGCGGATGCGGGTGCGCTCCGTCATCGTGCAGCCCGGCGAAGGCGACGCGCTTTCCGCCGGCCAGGCGACGACGGTGCGCGGCACCGCCTGGTCCGGCGAGGCGCCCGTCGCGCGCGTGGAGGTGAGCGTGGACGGCGGCGCCACCTGGCGCGACGCCCACCTGGGCACCGCCCCCTCGCCCTACGCCGCCGTTCCCTGGTCCATGGCGTGGACGCCTGCCCGTTCCGGCCCCCACGTCCTCCTGGCCCGCGCCACGGACGAGGCCGGCAACGTCCAGCCGCTGGACCCCGTCTGGAACGAGCACGGCTACGGCAACAACGCCGTCCAGCGCCTGCAGGTCGAGGTCGGCTGACAGCAATCCGGCAACAGAGCCCGCATCCGTCATTTCGAAGGAGGCGCCTCACCGGTCCAGCCCACGGCTGATCCCTTGGCGCCGACTGAGAAATCTGCTTGCCTGACCCGGTGGCCTGCTCCAACGCCCAACCCGCGTAGCATCCTGGTCCTTTCCGCGATTCGGCTCCGGACCATGCAGAAGCCCCTCGGCACCATTCGGTGCCGAGGGGCTGAAAGCAGGGCCGGAGTCTACCCGCTGATGGGTAGAACAGCCCCGCGGATTGAAGATGTGCCGAGATCCTTCGGCTGTCAGCTTCGTCCGCAAACCTCCGCTCGGATCCGCGGGACCACGGCACGACGGCTGATTACGAGCATCCGAAAGTAGATTCCTCAGTCGCGCGCCGGGTCTGGTGGTTGGGAAGGTCCCGCGCGGCGCTCCTTCGGAATGACAGCGTGTTGCGCGCCGGATCCCGCGGTTCGGCCGACGCGGTTTGCGCGCAGGATCCCGCTGCCCGGCTGACGCGGTTTGCGCGCAGGATCCCGCGCGGCTCGGCTGACGCGGTTTGCGCGCAGGATCCCGCGGCTCGGCTGACGCGGTTTGCGCGCAGGATCCCGCGGCTCGGCCGACGCGGTTTGCGCGCAGGATCCCGCAGCCCGCTGACGCGGTTTGTGCGCAGGACCCGCGGCTCGGCTGAGGCCGTTCGCGCGTGAGTGCCCGTGAAGTTGAAGCCCCGTTCGGCGAGCGCAAGCGAGCCGAGACGGGGCTTATGGCATTTCTAGTCGCGGGCTTCAGCCCGTGGCGACCCGGGCGTCGCACCGAATCTCGCAACTCCGCCGTTACGACCCTGCCGCACACGAAAAAGACCCGGCATCACGCCGGGCCTTCTTTCGCACTTTCGCACTTTCGCACTTTCGCACTTTCGCACTTTCGCACTTTCGCACTCTCCTCACGCCGCCGCCGCCACCTCGGGCCGCGGAAAGAGGATCGCGCCGGCGCTGGGCTTCCAGCCGGACACGTCCAGCGTCGCCAACTCGTCGAACGACGGCAGGGCGTCGCGGCCGGAGCCCAGGCGCTCCCACAGCTCCGCCATCTTCACCGGCATGAACGGCGAAAGGAGCACCGCCGCCGCCGCAAGGTAGCGCACCATGGTCGCGAGCACCGCGTCCAGCTCGTCCGCGCGGGCGGGATCTTTGGCGATCGCCCAGGGCTGCTTCTCGGCCACCAGCGCGTTGGCCACGCGCACCACCTCGTACGCCGCCGCGCCGCCCTCGTGCAGCAGGCGGGCGTCCATCGCGGCGCGGTACGCCTCCACCGCGTCCGAGATCGCCTGATCCGCCTGCACCGGCGACGCGGGGACCACGCCGCCGTGGTACTTGGCCAGCATCGACGTCGTGCGGCTGGCCAGGTTCCCCAGCCCGTTGGCCAGCTCCGACGTGTACCGCTCCGTGAACCGTTCGAAGCTGAAGTTGCCGTCGTTGTCCCACGGCACCTCGCGCAGCAGAAAGTAGCGGAACGCGTCGGGTCCGAACCGATCGATCGCCTCCCCCAGGTCCAGCCCCACGCCCGACGACTTGCTGAAGCGCTCGCCGCCCAGCAGCACGAAGCCGTGCCCCCAGACGTGCTGCGGCAGCGGCAGCCCGGCGGAGTGCAGCATCGCCGGCCAGATGATGGCGTGCAGCCGCGTGATGTCCTTGCCCACCACGTGCAGCTGGGCCGGCCACCACGCCTCCCAGTCGCCGTCGGGATAGCCCGTGTCCGTCAGGTAGTTGGGGAGCGCGTCGAACCACACCCACGTCCCCTGCTCCACCCCGTCCGAGGTGGGGCGGGGGAAGGGGATCGCCCAGGAGAGCCGCGCGCGGGTCACGGAGATGTCCTCCAGGCCGCCGTCCATCAGCGCCAGCAGCTCGTTGCGGCGCGACTCGGGGAGGATGAAGTCGGGATTGGCTTCGAAGTGCGCGCGCAGAAAGTCCTGGTAGCGCGTCAGCCGGAAGAACCAGTTGCGCTCCTCCGTCCACTGCAGCTCGCGGGTGGGATGCAGGACGCAGCGGCCGTCCTGGATCTCGTTCTCGCGCTTGAACAGCTCGCACCCCACGCAGTACCACCCCTCGTACGACTTCTCGTAGAAGTCGTCGGGGCTGCGCTCGAAGATGCGCTCGATGAGCGCCTTTACCCCGCGCTTGTGGTGCTCCTGCGTGGTGCGCACCCAGCGGTCGTTGCTCACGTGCAGCCGCTTCCAGAACCCCTCGAAGCGCGCCGCCAGCTCGTCCACCAGCTCCTGGGGGGTGATGCCGCGCGCCGCCGCCGCCTGGGCCACCTTCTGCCCGTGCTCGTCCATCCCCATGCAGAACCGCACCTCGTCGCCGGCCAGCCGGTGGTACCGGGCAATGGCGTCGGCGCCGATCTTTTCGTACGCGTGGCCCTGGTGCGGATCTCCGTTCGCGTAGTCGATGGCGGTGGTGATGTAGAAGCGGCGGCTCACTCGGGTCTTTGCTCCGGCTGTCGGCGCGGCCTGCGCGGGGGGCGCTGCGGCTGCGCGGGGTTGGGAAGGGTGGGGCGCGACGGCTTCTCCGCCGCCGCGTCGGGCCGCGCGCCCGCGGGCACCACGACCGTCTCGTTCTTCAGCTGCTCCAGGTCGATCGTGCGCCGCTGCCGGTTCTCGTCCTGCAGCGTGACCGTGTTGCGCCAGATGTCGATAGAGATCACCCGCTCGGCACCCACGACCGTGCGGATGGTCTTTCCCTCGCGGGGAAAGCGCTTGCGCGCCGCCAGGTAGGCGTCGTGCTCGTACGTCAGGCAGCACATCAGCCGGCCGCAGGTGCCGCTGATCTGCTGCGGGTTCAGCGACAGGCTCTGGTCCTTGGCCAGCTGCAGCGAGATCGGCTTGATCTCGCGTAGCCAGGTGGCGCAGCAAAGCTGCCGGCCGCAGCGTCCCACGCCGCCCAGCTGCGCCGCCTCGTCGCGCACGCCGATCTGCTTGAGTTCGATGCGGGTGCGGAAGGTCCGCGCCAGGTCACGGACGAGCTGGCGAAAATCGACTCGCCGCTCGGCCGTGAAGTAGATGGTCAGCTTGTTCCGGTCCCACTGCCACTCGGCGTCGCTGACCTTCATCTTGAGCTGGTGCTGCTCCACCATCTCGCGCGTCTTGCGGCGCACGCGCTCTTCGTCCGTGCGCAGCACGTACGCCTGGCGCACCTCGTCGTCGTCGGCGCGGCGCAGGATGGTGCCGTGCGCGTCGGCGGAGCCGCACTTCTTCTGCGCCACGCCGCCCAGCGACTTGACGCGCCCCACGTCGCGGCCGCGGTCAACCTCCACCAGCACCCAGTCGTTCACGCGGAGCGAGACGTCGGTGCTGGCGAAGAACCCCTTTCGCATTCCCTTGAACGCCACCTCCACCAGGAACGCCTGTTCCTCCGGGGACGGAAGGGGCTGAAATACCGGAAGCTCGAGACCCACGGGTCCCTCCATCTATGCGCACGCCGCGGTTCGGTGACCGCAGGCGGCATGCTCGTGAATCAAGGTGGGGCGGGGGTCAGCGCGCCTGGCGCCACTCCCCCATCCCCATGTACTTCTCCCACCGCGCGCGCCGCAGCTCGTCGACGGCCAGCTGGCGCAGCTCGCCCAGGTGCCGCACCAGCGCGTCCTTGAGCGCCGCCGCGGTGTCTTCCCAGTTGCTGTGCGCCCCGCCGGGCGGCTCGGCGATCACCTCGTCGATCACCCCCAGCCCCTTCAGGTCGCCCGCCGTGATCTTCATGGCCTGGGCGGCCTTGTCGCGCTCCGCGGCGCTCTTCCACAGGATCGCCGCGCACCCCTCGGGGCTGATGACGGAGTAGATGCTGTTCTCCAGCATCAGCACGCGGTCCGCCACGCCGATGGCCAGCGCCCCGCCCGATCCGCCCTCGCCGATGACCACGGCTACCGAGGGGGTGCCCAGCGCCGCCATCTCGCGCAGGTTGCGGGCGATGGCCTCGCCCTGGCCGCGCTGCTCGGCGCCCAGGCCGGGGTAGGCGCCCATGGTGTCGATGAGCGTGATGAGCGGGCGGCGGAACTTCTCCGCCAATTTCATCAATCGCAACGCTTTGCGGTACCCCTCGGGGTGCGGCATCCCGAAGTTGCGCAGCACGTTCTCCTTCATGTCGCGCCCCTTCTGGTGGCCGATGATCATCACCGGCTCGCCGTCCAGCCGCGCCCAGCCGCCCACGATCGCCTCGTCGTCGCGGTACTGCCGGTCACCGTGCAGCTCCACGAAGTCGGTGAACACCATCTCCAGATAGTCCATCGTGTACGGCCGCTTGGGGTGGCGAGCCACCTGCACGCGTTCGATGGGGGAGAGGTTGGCGAAGGTGTCCTGCTTCAGATCGTCCAGCTTGCGCTCCAGCGCAACGACCTCGCTGCTCACGTCCAGGCCGCGCTCGCGGGCCAGCGTGCGAAGGGCGTTGATCTGCTCCTCCACGTCGGCGATGGCCCGCTCGAAGTCCAGGTGGGCTACTTGTGTGGCCAAATCGTGCTTCCGTTCAGGCCTCGATCGCTGCCGCCGAGGCACGTTGTGTCGATGACCGCCGATGCGTAACGGCCGAATCCGGTCTGCGTCGCGGAGGCCCTCTCCCCCGGCCCCTCTCCCGCAAACTGCGCGGGAGAGGGGAGAATTCGATCGCGCTTCTACCGGGTCCGGTCTGCGTCCGCGAGGCGCCCCCTCTCCCGGCCTCTCCCCCAAAAACCCCTGGGGAAGAGGTGACGCGCTTCGAATCCCCTGGCGCAGCCAGATTTCCGAAGCGCGATCGAATTCTCCCTTCCCCCACGCTGTTTGTGGGGGAAGGGCCGGGGATGGGGGGCGCCATCGGACGCAGTGCGGAGCTCATCGCCGAGCCTCGATCCTTCGGCATCCCAACCTCCCCCAGCAGTTTTGGGGGAGGTGCGAGCCTAAGCGAGCGGAGGGGGCGTACCGCGGAGCCCGTCGCCGAGCCGCCGTTCCGACCGAATCCTCAACACAGGATGATTTGCTCCCCCTCTCACCCGTACTGAACGCGCTCGGGATCGCTTCACGGCCCCGCCGCCTTGCGTCTCGCCTCCCAGTCCACCAAAGGCGCGTCGAGGATGGCGTTCTGGACGGCGTCGGCTACGGCGCGGCGCAGGGGGGCCTGCTTCTGGTTCTCGGCCGTGGGGTTCACGCGGGTGGTGAGCAGGATGACGAACAGGCCGCGCTCCGGATCCATCCAGATGGACGTGCCCGTGTAGCCCGTGTGGCCAAAGCTGCGGGTGGAGAAGAACCGGCCCGCACTCGACTCTCCGGACGGCGTGTCCCAGCCCAGGGCGCGGCTGCTGCCGGCCACCTGCGGCGCCGTCCAGCGCGCGACGGTCTGTGGGCGCAGGACGCGCACGGCACCGTACTCGCCGCCGTTCAGCAGCATCTGCGCGAACACGGCCAGGTCGCGCGCGCTGCCGAAGAGGCCCGCGTGCCCGGCGACGCCGCCGATGGCCCACGCGTTGGGATCGTGCACCTCGCCCCAGATCAGCCCGCCGCGCGAGGTGTCGCGCTCCGTGGCGGCGATGCGGTCGCGCGGCACGCCGGGGCGAAAGCCCGTCTCGCGCATCCCCAGCGGGGCGAAGATGCGGTCGCGGACAAAGGCGTCCAGCTCCTGCCCCGTGATCCGCTCGATGATGAGCTGCAGGAGGATGAGGTCCCAGTCGCTGTAGACCGTCTGCGTTCCCGGTGCGTGGCGCAGCGGGCGCGCGTTGATCTGCTCCAGGTACTGCTGCCGGCCGCGATAGGTGCGGTACAACGCCGCGAACGCCTCCAGCCCGCCGCGGTGCGTAAGCAGCATCCGCACGGTGATGGCCTGCTTGGCGCTGTCCGTGAGCTCGGGAAGGTACGAGGCGACGGTGCGGTCCAGGTCCAGCCGCCCCTCCTCTTCCAGGATCATCGCCGCCGTGGTGGTGGCGACCACCTTGGTGATGGAGGCCAGGTCGAAGAGCGTGCTGTCCGTGACCGCGGCGCTGCCGGGCGCCCAGTCCACGGCGCCGTACCCGCGCAGGTGCACCAGCCGCCCGTGCCGCCCCACCGCGATGGCGATGGCCGGCGCCGCGCGGTCCGCGATGGCGGCGCCGGCGATGGAGTCCAGCTGCACGCCGAGCCCCGCCGCAAACCCGGCCTCGTCCGCGGGCGCGGCGGCGAGCACGGTCACCGGCTGCATCCGCGGCTCGGGCTGCGGCGCGGGGACGGGCGCGGGCGGCGGCGGAGGCGTGCAGGCGCCGGCCAGCATGACGGCCGCGGCGAGCGCGAGGAAACCTGGACGCATCGAAATGGCTCCGCGTGGGTACGTGGGATCGGGCGCGCTGGATCGGCGGAATCGTAGGCGGGGCGGCGGGGCGCGTCAAACGGTGCAGCGCGGACGATTCCGACGCGGCGCATCGCCGGATTCCGGATCGCGGCCTTCGCCCACATCGGGTGGTCGCGGGCGCGTTCGTTTGTTGAGCACGGCGGCTGGACGGGCGGCGTCAGAAACAGGCAGCGCGATGCATTGTAACATGTCTCTCGATAACAGCTTACCTGTCAATCGATCCCGACTGCGCGAGAGAACGCGCGGTACCGAAAATCCACCCGCCGGTGACGGTCACCCCAACCCGCATTTGCCCATGAAACGCGCATCCATCCTCCTCCTGTTGGCCTTTGCCCTGACATCCTGCAGCCAGGATCGCGACAACCCGTCCGGCAACTACGGCCTGTCACGTTCGTCCCAGGATGCGTCGCAAGAGCAGGCCGTCATCAGCCTGGAAGAGGCGCAAATGCCCCCAACGGCGCCCGCCTCGGGTACCGCCGCGCGGCCGTACGCGCGCCAGACACCGCCTGCCATCGTGACGCCGCAGGTAAGCGCCGCGGACACGGGCACGCTGCCGCCGCAGCCGGGGCCGGTGGAGGCGTCGGTCTCGCTGAACCCCATGCTCATCCGCACGGGGACGGCGACGGTGCAGGTGGATTCGCTGGAGCAGGGGATCGCGGCCGTGCGCGCGCTGGCGCAGCGGGTGGGAGGGATCGTGGGGAACACCACCATCAACTCGGGCGCGGAGACGGTGCGCTCGGCGGTGGTGGAGCTGCGCATTCCCAGCGCCAGCTTCGATCGCGCGGTCACGGGGCTGGCGCCGATCGGGCGGGTGGAGCAGGTAAACGTGACCGCCGAGGACGTGGGCGAGGAGTTCACCGACGTCACGGCACGCGTGGCCAA
>DASQBH010001368.1:0-4298 GCA_035635315.1 Longimicrobium sp. | reverse complement strand
GAAGTAGTCGTCCAGGTGCACGCCGTCGACGTCGTAGCGGCGCACCACGTCCAGCACAACCGCCAGTGTCTGGGCGCGCACCTCGGGGTCGCCCGGGTCCATCCACATATTGCCGCCGTACTGCCGCACCAGGTCCGGCCGCCGACGGATGATGTGCGACGCGGCGACCGGCGACTCCGCGGACGGATGGCGCGCGCGGTAGGGGTTGAACCACGCGTGCAGCTCCATCCCGCGGTCGTGCGCCTGCTGAATGGCGGATTCCAGGGGATCCCACCCGTTGACGGGATTGGAGGGATCGGGCGCGCGGCCCATCTCGCCCGTCAGGTACTCGGACCACGGCTCCAGGTCCGAGCGATACAGCGCGTCGGCCATCGGGCGCACCTGCAGGACGATGGCGTTCAGCCGCAGCTGCTGCGCGCGGTCCATGATCGCCGTGAGCTCCGCCGCCGCCGAGTCTACCGGCAGCCCGGGCCGCGACGGCCAGTCGATGTTGTCCACCGTGGCCACCCACACCCCGCGAAACTCCCGCGGCACCGCCGGCAGGGCGATGGAGTCCGCCTCCGTCTGCGCCGCGGCGGGACGCTCCGTACTTCCGGCCAGCATCGCCGCCGCCATCAGCACCGCGCGTCGCGCCCCGCGGCCGAATCGCATCCCCATCATCACCCACCCTGTTCAGGAGGCGGAAAACCCGTGATCCTGCCCTGAATCGCGGGACGTACTATGGCGCCGGCCGGCGGATCCCGCCAGCGGTTTTCATGCATACAGGGCCTGAAACGGGCCTCACGCGGAGGGCGCGGAGGGGCGGAGGACGCGGAGAACCATCGTTCTCTTCTGTTCTCCGCGTCCCCCGCGTCCCCCGCGTGAGCCTGCAGTAAAACTCTGAATGCACGGCAAACCGTGGGAAGCGGGATTACACCGCGGTCTGCGTCACGGGAGGTTGGGGTTCGCGGTCTGCTCCGCCAGGTTCACGGGGAAGCAGTACGTGGCTGCGTAGCTGGTGATGGTGCTGCCGGGATACAGCCCCTGCTGAAACTCGTTGAAGTCCTCGATGTCGCCGTACTGCTGGCGGTAGCGCCGCAGGTCGCCCAGCCGGTGCGCGTCCAGGTAGAAGTCGCGCCGGCGCTGGTCGCGCAGGTTGGCCAGGTAGTTGGCGGCCGTCGTCTCCGCCGTGCCCGTGGGCGCCAGCAGCCGCCGCGACTCGATGAAGGCGATGTTTTCGGCCGTGGGGCCCTCGGTCTCGGCGCGGATGTAGCGCGCCTCCAGCCCCGACGCCATGCGGATCCACGAGCCGCGCCCGAACTCCGCGCCCGGCTGCGCGGCGCTGTAGCTGGTGTACGCCGTGGGCGAGTTGGGCACGTACACCCGCAGCCCGCCCACCGCCGTTTCCAGCGTGGTGGGGATGGGGATGCGCGGGTCCAGCCCCCGCAGCGCCTCGAACGGCGTGTTGGTGACGGAGGCGCTGATGGTGTTGGTGAGCCGCGACCAGACGAAGTTGTTCAGCTCGTCTGCCTGGTCGCTGTAGTACGCGTAGAAAAGGAAGCCCGCCGGCACCGCCGCCGCGTAGGCAATGGCCTGCAGCCGGTACGCATCGCTCCCCGTCATTCCCCACAGGTCCAGGCTGGCCCGCGCCGCGCCCACCCGCGCCAGCGCGATGAGCGAGTCCGCGCCCGCCACCCTGCCCGTATTGACCGGCACCGCCGCCGCCGCCACGGCCCGCGCCGCGGTGGCCACGCGGATGGCGTCGTTGAAGCGCGGCAGCGCAAAGGTGTCCAGCAGCTCGCGCGGGGAGTACGGCCGGCTCATGTTCACCGGCGCCTCGCACAGGTGCTCGGCCATCAGCACGTACGTCATTCCCCCGTACGCCATCACCCGCGCCATCCGCAGGTCGCTTTCGGCGCTGTCGGGGCGCAGCGCGCGAAAGCGCCCGATGGTGCTGTCGGCCAGCGCCCGGGTGCGCTGCAGCTGGGTGTAGACCAGCGCCGCCGTGCCGTTGTTGCTTTCCACCTGCCGCTGGTCGATCAGCGGCTCCTCGGCAAAGCTGGCGTGGTTGCGCAGCTCGTCGGTAAACACGCCGCCAAACAGCACCACGTCGTCGTACGCGCGGTGAAAGTCGC
Source organism: Longimicrobium sp. (assembly GCA_035635315.1). Classification (GTDB taxonomy): domain Bacteria; phylum Gemmatimonadota; class Gemmatimonadetes; order Longimicrobiales; family Longimicrobiaceae; genus Longimicrobium. Next base: position 2,184 of record DASQBH010001368.1, on the reverse strand, counting down.
CCACCACGCCGTTCTGCAGCAGCGTAAGGTAGTATGGGTCGTTCAGCTCCTCGGGCTCCACCACCTGCGGGTTCTCCACCTCCAGCAGGCTGTCGCACGCGCCCAGGGCGGCGGCCGCCAGCAGCGCGGCCCCCGCCAGCGTCCGGCGGGCGGAAAGGATCAGGATCTTCATCGTGCGCCCCCGGTCAGAAGTTGAGGTTGAGGGAGGCGGAGACGCGGCGGTTCTGCGGCGCCGCGTACGCATCCACCCGAACGAACGACCGGTTGCCGTACGTGTTCACCTCCGGGTCGATCCCGCTGTACCGGGTCCAGAGCATGGATACGTTGTGCGCCGCCACCGTGAGCGTGGCCTCCGCGGCGCCGGTCCTTCCCAGGAAGCGCTCGGGGACGGAAAAGCTCACCGACAGGTCGCGCAGCTTGAGGAAGTCGGCGTCTTCCACGTACGGCTCCACGTAGCTCACGATCGGCCGGCCGGTCACGTTGCGGGCGATGCCGCGCCCCGCGTACAGCGACGTTTCGCGCGAGAACGCGCTGTCCGCCGCGTTGGCCGGCGCAAAGTAGCGCGGGTCGTTCAGCCGCTCGCAGTTCCCCCGCAGGCGGCAGCGGTCGTACTCCTTGTAGTTGAAGACGGAGTGGCCGCCCTTGTAGTCCAGCTGCGCGAAGAAGCTCAGCCGGCCAAAGGTGAGCGTGTTGGACCAGCCGATCTCGCGGGTGGGCGTGGGGTTGCCCACGTATCTGGCGCTGTCCAGCACGGGAAAGGTGATGCCGCCGCGCACCTCGAAGCTGTCGGGGATGGCGGTCTGCGCGTAGAACGCGGCCAGCGGCCGGTTAAGCCGCATCACCTGCAGGCCGCCGAAGTACGGCTGAAACGCGGCCGCCGTGCTGGTGAGCCCCTCGTCGTTCAGCTTTACCAGCCGGTTGCGGTTGGTGCCCAGGTTGAAGCGCGTTTCCCACTGGGTGCCGCCGCGGCGCACGGGGTACGCCGTCACCAGCAGCTCCACCCCGCGGTTGCTGATGGCGCCCAGGTTGGTGAGCTGCGTGCTGATGAACCCGGTCGAGGGCGCCACCGAGATGGACTGCAGCAGGTTGTCGGTGCGCTTGCTGTACCAGGTGAAGTCGATGCCGATGCGGTCGTCCACGAAGCCGGCCTCGAAGCCCAGCTCCACCTCTTCGCCCCGCTCCGGCTCCAGGTCCGGGTTGCCGAACGCCACCGTCCGCAGCCCCGACACCGTCCCCGTGGGCCCGGCCACCTTGACCACCGTGTACGTCTGGTTGGCCGAGTACGGGTCCGGGGCGCGCCCGGCCTGCCCGTACGCCGCGCGCACCTTGAAGTGGCTGGTGCGGATGGGCTCCAGCAAGCGGTTGAACGCCGTTTCTTCGCTCACCACCCACGACAGCCCCAGCTTGGGGTAGACGATGAAGTCGAAGTCGCGCCCGAAGCTGGAGTTGTCGTCCGCCCGCAGCGCGCCGGTCAGGAACAGCCGGTTGTTGAAGGCCAGCTGCTCCTGCACGTACACGCCGATGGAGTTGTTCTCGAAGAAGCTGTTGCTTCCCGTGGTGATGGCCGCGTTCTGGATGGTGGTGATGTCGGGCGCGCCCAGCCCCGTCCCCGTTCCCGACAGCGTTTCCGTGCGCCGCGCGATGAACTGCGCGCCGATGGAGGTGGTGGTCTCCAGCCAGTCGGTGATCCCCGCCTCCACGTTGCCCACGTAGTCCGCCGTCAGGTAGCGGCTGCGGGGGACGCGAAGCGCGCTCAGCCCCTCGGGCGTCCCCGCGAAGTCCGCGTCCGTGGACCCCGCGGCCGCCACCAGCGTGGCCGCGGAGTTGGTCAGGTCCAGCCCCACCGTAAGGCGGTTGCGGAACCAGCGGAACGGGCGGTAGTTGGCCGTCACCGACATGGTGCTCCGGTCGGAGCGCGTCTGGTTGTTGTAGCCGTTGGCCCGGGTGCCGTCCACCGCGAACGCGTAGCCGGGAAACACCCCCGCCCCCGCGGGCACGCGCCCCACCAGGCCGCGTACGGAGCCCAGCAGCAGCCCCTGCGCCGACTCGTCGCCGATGGGCAGGCGCAGGTGGTTGCGCACGTAGTTGGTGGCCAGCTGAAAGTCCAGCTGCGAGGTGGCGTTGACGGTAAAGTTGCCGCGGAACGAGCGGCGGTTGTTGAAGGAGTTGTAGAACACGCCCTCT
>DASQBH010001367.1:0-6123 GCA_035635315.1 Longimicrobium sp. | reverse complement strand
ACGCGCGCCGCGCCGGCGCGCGGCTACGAGAAGCTGCTCGCGCGTGCCGGCATGACCGTGCCCCCGGGCACGATCGACGACACGGCCGACGAGGTGACGCGGCTGGGCGGCAGGGGCATCGCCGTGCGCGTGGACCACACGCGCGAGGACGAGGTGCGCGCGCTGTTCGAGCGGGTGGAGCGCGAGCACGGCGGGCTGGACCTGCTGGTGAACAACGCGTGGGGCGGGCACGAGGCGTTCAGCAAGGCGGCGTTCGGCGCGCCGTTCTGGGAGCAGGCGCTGGATCAGTGGGAGGCGATGTTCGACCGCGGCGTGCGGAACCACCTGCTCGCCAGCCGGGTCGCGGCGCCCGTCTTCATTCGCCAGGGGCGGGGACTGATCGTCACCACCACCTACTGGGACCGCGGCAACTACCTGCGCGGCAACCTGTTCTACGACGTCGCCAAGGCCGCGATGGTCCGCCTGGCCTTTTCGATGGCGGAGGAGCTGCGCCCGCACGGCGTGGCGTCGCTGGCCGTGTCGCCGGGGTGGATGCGCACGGAGTTCGTCCTTGCGTCGCAGAAGACGGACGAGGCGCACTGGCGCGACTTTCCCCAGTTCGCGCGCACCGAGTCGCCGCGCTACGTGGGCCGCGCCGTCGCCGCCCTGGCCGCCGACCCGCAGGTGATGCGCAGGAGCGGCGGCGTGCACCGCGTGGGCGACCTGGCCGTGGAATACGGCTTCACCGACGTCGACGGCCGCGTCGTCCCGCCCTTCGAGATCGGCGAGGATTGAGACCGACGAGGCTGATTCACCAAAGCCGCGCACCCTCGGGCCCGCGGCTTTCCTTGCATTACTAAAAACGTGACTTCCTGAGGGAGCGCCGCGCGGAACCGCAGCCCGCACAACCGCCTGCGCGCGACCGAAGGATCTCGCCGGCAGAACCGTGGGGCGGGCATCCGTGCGCTGGAGCCAGCCCGACAGTGCGGCACGCGAGGTCCTTCAGTCGCGCGCAGGGTTCTTTGTGGAGGCGAGCTCCTCGCGGCGCTCCTTCAGGAAGTCAGCGCGCTGCTGAAGGGATTCGTATCATCCACAGCGGTCTCGGCCTTCCCGGCTACTCCATCTCCCGCAGCAGATCCTCCATGCGGTTGTAGGAGACCTGCATCCCGCCCTCCATTCCGCTCGCCAGCACCATGTCGCGCACCTCGCGGCTGGCGTGGTGCACCAGCACCTTCATCGTCGTCACGCCGTCCGCCTCATCCAGCGTCATGGTGTTGACGGCGTAGTCCTCCGGCCTGGGGTCGGGGACGCCTTCGTACATCTCCGTGTTCACCAGCCGGTGTGGCGGCGCGATCTCACGGTACTCGCCGTTGAACCCCACCTCCATCTCGCCCTCGCGCACCACGAAGCGCCACCGGCCGCCCACGCGCAGGTCGATCTCGCACACCAGCCACTCCGACGTCTCGAAGCCCCACCAGCGCTTCACCAGCTCCGGCGTGGTGAACGCCCTGAAGACCAGCGCGGCCGGCGCGTCGAACTGGCGCGTGATCAGGTAGTCGGTGTCCGACGGGAGGGTGATGACGGCCGAGCCGTGGCGGTTGCGGAGCGCTGTGTTGCTGGTCATGGGTCGTTCTCCTCGGTTTGAAGTTCCGCGAGCAGGTCTTCCAGCCGGTCCAGGCGTGCGTTCCAGGTGCGCTCGAAGGTGCGCACCCAGTCGTGGATGGGCTTGAGCGCCGGCCCGTTCACGCGGTACCAGCGGTGCCGCCCCTCCGCGCGCACCAGCACCAGGCCCACCGCCCGCAGCACCCCCAGGTGCTTGGACACCTGGGGCTGCGTAAGTCCCAGCCGGTCCACCAGCTCGCCGACCGTCGCCTCCCCGGTGCCCAGCGCATCCAGGAGGTCGCGCCGGCTCGCCTCGGCGACCGCGTTGAACGCATCGGATGTCGTCGGTGTGCGAGCCATGGGATACATGATATATGACGATATGGGAATATGTCAAGCGCGCGGAATCCCTTGCTCGGCGGCCCTTGCCGTGCGATGCTGTGGGAACTCGTGTGCGAACCGGCTGGAACCGATAGTGTCCCGATCGGGAGGGACGGCACCTGCGACCGCGCTGGATCAGCGTCGCGAAGTGCCGGCCCAGACCGCGCGCACGGACGTCTTGACACTCTCACCGGAGCGAAGGAACATGATGCACAGATGGCTTTACACGGGCCGGCTGGCCCTGCTGGCGATCGTCGTCGCGTGCGCGCCGCTGCCCGCGCAGCCGACCACCACGCCCCCGGCACACGCGGCCGCGCCGGCCGCCCTGCCGCCCGACGTAGCCTCTCCCGAGGCGGTCGTGACGGCGCTGTACGACGTCATCTCCGGCCCCGCCGCGCAGCCGCGCAACTGGGACCGCTTTCGCTCCCTCTTTCTCCCCGGCGCGCGCCTGGTCTTCATCCTGCCCACCCCGTCGGGCGACCGGCTGTTCAACCTGCCGGTGGATGAGTTCATCCAGCTGGCGGGGCCGGGGTACCAGTCGGGAGCCGGGTTCTGGGAGACCGAGATCGGCGTCCATACCGACCGGTTCGGCAAAGTCGCGCAGGTGTTCAGCGCCTACGAATCGCGCGTCACGGGCCCCAGCGGCGCCGTCGCGGAGCGCGGCATCAACAGCGTGCAGGTCATCCACCACGAGAACCGCTGGTGGATCGTAAACCTGGTGTTCGACACGGAGAGCGCGTCCAACCCCATCCCGCCGCAGTACCTGGCGTCGCCCCGCAACTGAGCGGATCTTCGCGATCGGCAGCCGCGGGCCACCCCGCCCGCGGCTGACGTTTTCATCACGCCGGAGAGATTTCCCCGCGCCCCGATCCCGCACTCCGCCAGAGCCCATCCGCCCGCCCCCGCGCGACGCCGGAGGATTCCATGACCCGAACGCTCCGAGGGACCGTCGCCGTGGTGACGGGCGCCGGGCCGCCGAGTCCGCGCAGGCGGACTTTGCGTTTTTCCAGCGGCGAATTCATTCGCTCCCGCGGGCGGATGGCACGTTGCCGAACCAGATCCGCAATCAGCATCATCCACGTCACGGAATGCCCGCCTGCGCGTTTACGGACGTCGCGGGTTTCGTCTCATCCACACGGAGGTCATGATGCAGAGGTGGCTCCACAGGGTTCCGCTGACCGTGCTGGCGATCATGGTGGCGTGCGCGCCCGTTGCCGCGCAGCAGACGGCCGCGCCCGCTGCGGCGTCTCCCGCCGCGGACTCGGCGGACGTGGCCTCTCCCGAGGCGCTCGTGACCGCCCTGTACGACGTGATCTCCGGCCCCGCGGGAGAGGCGCGCGACTGGGACCGCTTTCGCTCGCTCTTTCTGCCGGGCGCGCGCCTGGTCTATTCCCAGACCTTGCAGACGGGCGAGGTGCGGCTGCATCCCATGACGGTGGAAGACTTCATCCGGATCGTGACGCCGGTGTACGCGTCGGGGGGCGGGTTCTGGGAGCGCGACATCGGCCACCGGATGGACCGGTTCGGCAACGTGGTCCACGTGTTCACCGCGTACGAGACGCGCCGCTCGGCGCCGGACGGGCCGGTGGTGGCGCGCGGCATCAACAGCGTCCAGCTGGTGCGCCACGAGGGCCGCTGGTGGGTCGTGAGCCTGGCGTGGGACACGGAGCGCCCCGGCAACCCGCTCCCCCCGGAACTGCCGGCGTCGCCGCCGGAGTGAGCGAAGCCCCCTTCCCCCGCGGTTGGGAGCCGCGATCGGGAAAGGGGCTTCGCGAGGAACGGGCGTCGCAGCCGGCGCGGGAGAGGGGCCCGGTCGGCCCAGGGGGCGCCGGCGGCGGACGGTTCAGGCCTTGGCCTTTCCGCCCGTGGACGTGGGGGGATGCGCCGGCACCACCCACCCGGTCCGGCTCTGCCGCAGCGTGGCCGCCTGGTCCCCCAGCCAGATCTTTGCCAGCAGACGCGCGAAGTGCTGGTCCAGGCGCGGCAGCTGGGGAAGGTTGGTGCGGGAATGATGCTCGAAGTACACCGTGCGCCGTGACTTCTCGCTGTCCTTGGCGTGCGTCAGCGCGCGGATGATCAGGTCCTTGTCCTCCGGGCTGGTCGCGCCGTCCATGCAGGCGTTGGCCAGCAGGTGGCCGCACGCGTACGCCACTACGCCGCTGTCGTCCTCCAGCCGCGCGATCACCTGCTCGATGAACCCGCGGTCCACGTCGCGCACGCGGGTGGCGAGCCTGAACGCGGTCGTGCGCACCGCGCCCGTGTCCATGACGCTGCGGACCAGGCAGTCCAGCAGCTCGGGGCCGGCGGACGAGATCCCGCCCAGCAGCTCCAGGGCCGCCAGCCGGTCCATCCAGCCGCGCGCGTGCATCGCCACCTCTCGCAGCCGCGGCTCCAGCCCCGGCGGCAGCGTCACGTTCCCGCGGATGAGCGTGGGGATCCGGGTGCTGATCGCCGCGGCCACCTGCAGCAGGTGGTCGCGGTGGTCGCCCTGCAGGCCGGCCGGGCGGGATACCGCGGGCCCTTCGTCGGCGAACCATTCCAGGAAGAACTCCAGCCCCGCCACCGCCCACCGGGTCTCCACCTGCCCGGCGAGCTCGTCCACCAGGGTGGTACTGGTGTAGAGGTGCGAAAGCGCGATGCGTTTGCAGGCCTCGGTGGCGGCGTCCAGGGTTTCGCCGGCCAGGTCTGCCACGCGCAGCTGGCACTTTGCCTGGATGGCCTCGATGAACGCGCGGCGCCTGACCGGCGCCCCGCCCCCCGCCTCCCACAGGGACTGGTAGACGGAGAGGTAGTCGCCGGGCGCCGGAACGAAGTACGATTCCTCGTACAGCCCGGCGCTGGCCGGCGCGCGCAGCGCCGCGCGCACGGCACGCAGGCGGTCGGGCGTCAGCGCGCCCCGGTACGCGACCCGGATGACGATCTGCAGCAGGCACTGCCGGATCGCCGGGTCCGTCTCCCGGGCAAGGTTCTGCACCAGCCACGCCCAGCACCGGTCGTCCGGGCTCTCCATCTGCCCCAGGATGCGGCGCGCTCGCTCGCCCTCGTCCGTGGCCTCGCGCGCCAGGCCGGCCAGCGCCTGCAGCCCCGGGCGGCTGTCCGCCACGAAGTCGTTGAGGAACCAGGACATCTCGTTGGCGCCGGCCGGGTCCACGGCACCGGCCTCCCGCATCACCTGGTCCCACGCCATGAGGTAGGGCACGCCCAGCCGGCCGAAGCGGTGGCGTCTCCACGTCGACGTCACCAGCGGGTGCCGGATGCAGTGGGTCGCCCGGAAGCGCGTGCGGTCGTCGCGGTCGTGCAGCAGCTCCGGCCAGTGGCGCAGGTGCCGCCGCGGCACGTGCTCCAGGATCTCCGCGCACAACAGCCTGCCGTGCCGGGCGATGAACGGGTCCGGGTCCGCCCCCCACCGGCTGGCGATGGCGAGCGCCTGCGGGCCGGGATTGACGCACAGCGGAAGCAGCTCCCTGGCCTCGCCCGCGGGATCGCGGCGCAGCAGCTCGTCCAGCGCCACCGCGGCCACCGGCGTAAGGTCGAACGCCTCCACCCGGCCGCGGGCGACCAGGGTGCGCGCCGGGACCTCCCCCCGCACGCAGCGCGTCCACAGGTCGCCGGGCTCGGAGGCGTCCTCCGCGCCCATGGCCGCGAGCCCCTCCTCCAGCAGGACGCGGGTGTGGAGCGCCGTGAACGCGGCGAACTCGGGGGTGCTGGGCTCCACCCCCAGGGCCAGCCAGCGGAACGCGCCGCTGTCGCGCCCCCACGCCCACGCGCGCCAGACCGGCGCGTCGATCGCCTTCGCCAGCTTCTTCCACCGGGCGCGGGTCGCGGGATACAGGCTGGCCAGGGGCAGGAGCGCCCGCAGCACTTCGGCGCGCACCGGTACGTCGGCGATCCTTGCCGCGTGCTCCACCGCGTCCCGGGCGAGCGCCTGGCGGTGGGCCGGCTCCCACGCCAGGAGCGCCCGCGCGGCGGCGAGCGACCGGTGCACGGGGTCCGTCACCGCCGCCAGCGCGCCCTGCCACTGCGCGCGGACCGCCGCCACCACTTCCTCCCCGCACCTCTCCTGGTGGAACAGCTCCAGGGTGGCGCGGTGGCGCTGCTCCAGCACCAGGAGACGTGACACGGGGTCGGTCACCGCCTCCAGCGCCAGGGCCAGGGCGGCCT
>DASQBH010001366.1:0-2347 GCA_035635315.1 Longimicrobium sp. | reverse complement strand
GGCCAGGTGGCCGGGGTGGTGGTGGACATGGAGGGAACGGAGCGGAGCGCCCGCAGGGTGGGCAACGCGGCGCCGCCCCCGGCCGTGGTGGCCGAGAACGCGGCGCTCGACCTGCCGCTGACGCCGGAGCAGATGGCGCTGTACGAGGGCACGTACCTCCTGCAGTCCGGCGAGCAGACGCAGGAGATGCGCGTCTTTGTCCAGGACGGGCAGCTCATGAGCCAGCCGGGAAGCCAGCGCCCCAGGCGTCTTCTTTACCAGGGCGACCATGAGTTCCGGCCGGAGGAGGCGCTGGAGTTCCTTCTCGTCTTCACCCTGGAGAACGGCCGCGCCGAGGCCGTGACGCTCAGCCAGGGCGACCGCTCGATGGCCGGCAGACGCAGGCCGTAGGCGGCCAGGCGCCGGGTCCGACGAGCCGATGCTCCCGGATCCGGCGCCCCCGTCCCGCCCCCGGCGGTAGCGGCTAACGCCCCCGGTCCCCGAACTCGGGGCCAGCGGTGGCGCGTACCATGGCCTGGGACCATGGAGCGCCCCCGGTGGCGCCGTAGGACACGCCTCCCTGCGGCGTCCATCCCTCCTGCAGCGCCGCACGCACGTGGCGGGTCAGCACCCGTGAGCTGTCCGCCTGAAGGATCATGTAATCCTCCACCTGCATCCCCGGATCACGCTCGCTCATTGCAGCCTCCGTTTCTCTGGAATGCTTCAGATTGTCCCATCCCGGGATCGGAAAGAAACCCGGCGATCTACAGACGCATTGGTTGATGATGCCCCTCGTTGGCACCTTCCACGCGCACTGTCATCCTGAGGGAGGCGCCACTCTGTAACTTGCTGGCACGATGTACTTTGGCGCCGACCGAAGGATCTCGCCGGCAGCACCTGGGGGCTGGATCAGTGCCGCGGGGCCAGCCCCGCGGTCGCCGAGACGAGATCCTTCGGTCGCGCGCAAGCGATTGTGAGCATTAAGGTTCTGTGTGGCGCTCCCTCAGGAAGTCACATTTCGGCTTCAGGTTCAGCAACATCCTCCAGGGGAGGCGCCGCGTGTGAGCCCTGGGTAACTCGCCCGTTCGCCGTTCGTCCCTTCAGCGTCACCGCACGACATCACCAACCGCCGTTCCTCCCCCGCCCTGTTGCGCGGATCAGCAGGCACGCCGCATGGTTCCACCCGGCCACCCCGGGCGAAACCCGTGACCATCATCACCATGCGCACGCTTCTCCTGTCTGCCGCCGCCACGGCCGGTGCCGTCGCGCTGCTCGGTGCCGTGGCCATGCGTCGCGAGGCTGCCCCTGCCGCAAATCCTGCCCCCACCGCGAATGTTGCCGCCGCCGTAAATCCTGCCCCCGCCGGGGATGCAGCCGCCGCCGCTTGCGTGGCCCGCGGGCCCACCCCCCTGGGCCCCCCGGTTACCGCCGCCGAGCGGGCGGCCGTCCCGCTCGCGTTCCGGGGAAACGTGGTCGTCTCCGTCGCGGGGGCCGACCGCCTCACGATCATCGATCTCGCGACGGGCGGGCAGCGCTCCGTCCCCTCCGGCATCAACGAGCCGCACGAGCTCGCGGTGTCGCCGGACGGCCGCTGGGCGGTGGCGGCCGACTTCGGGGATTACCTGGGCGACTACACGTTCAGCGGTACGGAGCTGGGGGTCTACGAGCTCCCATCCGGGCGGCTGGTCCGGCGCATCGGCCTGGGACAGTACCGCGGCCCGCACGACGTTGTGTTCACCACGCCGACGCGCGTGGCGGTGACGACGCAGACCACGCGAAACGTGGTCGAGGCCGACATCACCACCGGGCGCGTGCTCGGCGCCACGGAGACCCGCGCAAAAGGCTCGCATACGCTGGCCGTCACCGCCGATGCGCGGCTCGCCTTTACCGCAAACCAGGCCGAGGGATCGCTCTCGCGGCTGGACCTGGCGAACCGCCGCTTTCTGTCGAAGCACGTCGTCGGCCGCGGCGAGACGGAAGGGATCGCGACGACACCGGACGGGCGGGAGGTGTGGATGGGGTTCGGCGACATGGATGCGGTGCTCGTCGCCGACGGAGGTACGGGGGCGGTGCTGGCCACCCTCGCCGGGTTCGACATCCCCGATCGGATTTCGATGAGCGCGGACGGCCGCTACGTCGCGATCACCGACTTCGGCTGTGAGACCGTGCTGGTAGCCGACGTGCGCACGCGCCGGGTGCTCGGCCCGATCGCGGGACTGGAAGGCGCCGGCGTCGCGAAGATCCTCCCGGACAACCGCACGGCCGTCATCCTGCTGCTCGACGAGCGCGTCGTCGCGATGGCGGACCTCGTGACGCGGCGAGTCGTGGCGCGACACCCGCTCCGCGGTCCACGGCCCGATGCGGCGGC
>DASQBH010001365.1:0-2176 GCA_035635315.1 Longimicrobium sp. | reverse complement strand
GATGCGCAGGACACGGTGTCGCGCATGGGGAACCCGCCACAGCTTCCCGCCATGTGTGGCGTACAACTAGATCCACGATGAACCTTCAAATCTGGATGCTCGGATAACAGAGCATGGACTTCCTGAGCCTGAGAGTGTGTTTAAGAATCAATCCAAGCGATTGATTTCCTGAGGGAGGCGCAGCTCCCAACTCGCTGCTACGCAAGCAGTTTGGCGCCGACCGAAGGATCTCGCCGGCAGCACCTGGGGGCTGGACCAGTGCCGCGAGACCAGCCTCGCAATGGCCGAGACGAGATCCTTCGGTCGCGCGCAAACGGTTGACGAGATTACGGTTCCAGGCGTGCGCTCCCTCAGGAAATCACACCTCGGTGATTCTGGGAACCAGATTCTTAAACACCCTCTGAGAAGGTGTTGCTGAACCTCGAAGCACTAAGAAAAGCGCAGTCATCCTGAGGGAGCGCACCGCGTAACCAGAAGTCACACAAGGGATTGTGCGCGACCGAAGGACCTTCTTTCCGCCCGCGAGGGGCACGCTGCACGCCAGAAATCCAGCCCTTCGGTTCTGCCGGCAAGGTCCTTCGGTCGGCGCCAAAGCCCCTGGGTACAAACAGGTTACGGCGCGGCGCCTCCCTCAGGATGACTGATCGCGTGAGAGGTTCAGCAACACCCTCTGAGCCTGAGGGAGCGCGCCAACGGACCTTGAAGTCACTCAACCCTTCTGCGCGCGACCGAAGGATCTGGCCGGCAGAACGAATGGGCCGGATCGCAAGGCGGATCCGGCCCTGTCGTGCCCGGGAGTAGATCCGCGTCAGGACCGGCCGGGGACCGGGTCGGCCGCGGCGGGAGGCCGGGGAGCCGGCTCCGTGTCCAGCGGGAGGAGCACGGTAAAGGTGGAGCCTTCCCCCAGCCGGCTTTCCACGCGGATGTCGCCGCCCATCCCCCGCGCCAGGTCGCGGCTGATGGCGAGGCCCAGGCCGGTGCCCTCGGCGGAGCGCCGCGGGGCGGCGTCCGCTACCTGGACGTACGGGTCGAACACCCGCTCGAGCTGCTCGCTGGGAATGCCACAGCCGGTGTCGCGGACCCGGATGCCCACGGTGCGGGCCTCCGCGGCGCACTCCAGCTCCACGCTGCCCCCCGGCTCGGTGAACTTGGTGGCGTTGGAGAGGAGGTTCAGCACGATCTGCTCCAGCTTCCCGCGGTCGGCGCGCACCCGGAGGTCGCCCCCGACGCGCCTTTCGTAGCGCAGATGCCGGGCGTCCATCTGCGGACGGATCAGCTCCTCCACCGAGGCGGCCAGGTCGCCCACCGGGACGCTGGTGAGGTCGTAGCTCACCTGTCCGCTCCCCAGCTTCATGTAGGCGAGCACGTTGTTGATCAGGCTGAGCAGGAATTGCTGGCAGTGGCGAATCCGTGCCAGGTCGTGGTGCTGGGTGTCGGTGAGCGGCCCGTGCACCCCCATCTCCAGCAGCTCCACGTAGCCGGAGATGGCGCCCAGCGGCGTGCGCAGCTCGTGGCTCATGACCGCCAGGAAGTCGGACTTGCTGCGGGCGGCCCGCTCGGCCTCGTCCTGCGCCGCCAGCGTGCGGGCGAAGAGCTCCTCGCGCTCGGCCTCGGCCCGGTGGCGCTGGAGCGCCGTGGCGACCAGGTTGGCCACGGACTGCAGGAAGTGCACGTCGTCGCGGCCGAAGACACGCGCCGTGCGGGTGTGGGCGTCGAGCACGCCGAAGGGCGCGTCGTGGCCGAGGATGGGCACGCTCATCCCGCTCGCCACCCCGTGCTCGCGCAGCAGGGGCGAAGCGGTGAACCGCGTCTCGCGCTGCAGGTCGGCGACCACCACCGGCTGGCTGACCAGCAGGGTGTACCCGGCCTGCGAGCCCGGCCCCGCGCTCACCCGCGCGTGCCCCACCACGCCCGGCTCCCAGCCGGCGCCGGCCTTCAGCAGGAGCGAATCTCCGCCGTCCACCACCTCTAGCACGGTGCAGAAGTCCACCCTGAGGACGTCGCACACCGCCTCCACCACCTCCTGGAGCAGACGCGCCGGGGCCAGCCCGGTGAGCGCGCGCAGCCCCAGCCGGGCCACCGCGGCCTGCTCCGCCGCCTGCGCGGCCAGCAGCCGCTCGGCCCGCTCGTGCCGCTCCAGGAGCACGGCGTGCTCCAGGGCGACGGCCACCTGGCT
>DASQBH010001364.1:0-2627 GCA_035635315.1 Longimicrobium sp. | reverse complement strand
CCTCCTCCCGCTCGTCTCCGGCGCGGAGGTCCGCCTGGTCGCGCCCGCGCGGGTGATGGACGCCCGCGCGCTCCTGGGCGAGATCGCGGACGCCACGCTCCTGCACGCCGTGCCCGCGCTGATGCGCGACATCGCGCAGGTCGAGCGCCAGGCGCCCAGCCTGGCCCGCCTCCGCGGCACCTTCGTGGGCGGCGACGGGGTTCCCCCCGCCCTGCTGGCGGAGATGCGCGCCGCCTTCCCGGCCGCGCGGACGCACGTCCTCTACGGCCCCACCGAGGCGACGATCCTGGCCTCGGCGCACGCGGTGCCGGCGGACGGCGCGGTCGCCGGGCACCCGATCGGCCGGCCGCTGGGGAACGTGCGCCTGTACGTCTGCGACCCGCTCGGCCAGCCGCAGCCGGTCGGCGTCGCCGGCGAGCTGCTGATCGGGGGGATGGGCGTGGCGCGCGGCTACCTGGGCCGTCCCGCGCTCACCGCCGAGCGCTTTGTCCCCGATCCGTTCTCCGCCGTTCCCGGCGCGCGGCTGTACCGGACCGGCGACCGGGCGCGGTGGAAGGAAAGTGCGGCTGTTCTCGAGTTCCTGGGACGCACCGACTTTCAGGTGAAGATCCGCGGCTTCCGCATCGAGCCGGGCGAGATCGAAGCGCGGCTGCGCGAGCACCCGGCGGTGCGCCAGGCGGTGGTGCTGGCGCGGGAGGACGCCCCGGGAAAGAAGCGGCTGGTCGCCTACGTGGTCGGCGAAGCCACGGCCGAGGCGCTGAGGGCGCACCTGGAGGCCCGTGTGCCGGCGTACATGGTGCCGGCGGCGTACGTGCGGCTGGAGGCGCTTCCGCTCACGACCAACGGCAAGCTGGACCGGCGGGCGCTCCCGGCGCCGGACGGCGCGTCGTTCGCGCGCCGCGGCCCCGAGCCGCCGCGCACCATAGCGGAGCAGGTGCTGGCGGAGATCTGGGCCGAGGTGCTGGGGGTGCCGCGGGTGGGCCGGCGAGACCACTTCTTCGACCTGGGCGGCCACTCCCTGCTCGCCGTGCGGATGGTGGGCCGGGTGCGCGAGACGCTGAACCCCGCGGCGACGGTGGACGAGGTGTTCGCGCACCCCGTGCTCTACGAGCTCGCGGCGCGGCTGCAGGGGGACGGCGAGTGGTTCGGCACCAACCACGCCATCCCGATCAGGGAGACCGGCTCCGAGCACCCCCTGTTCGTGGCGCACGACGCGGTGGGAATCGTCTTCTACGGCCAGATCCTCCGCCCGCACCTGGACGCGGAGATCCCCGTCTACGCCCTGCCGGGGCCCCTCAACGACACGGACGAACTCGCCTCCCTGGACGACGTGGTGACCCGGCTGGTGCGCATGATGACGGAGGTGCAGCCGGAGGGGCCGTATCGCGTGGCGGGGTGGTCGGCGGGCGGGATCTTCGCCTACGCGGTGGCGGAACGGCTGGTCGCGACGGGACGGACGGTGGACTTCGTCGGGCTGCTGGACGCCATCCACCCGACCCTCCTGCCGGACCAGGACTCGCCGCGGGAGCGGCAGTTCACGGTGCTGGACCTGCTGGCCCGGGACAACGGCGTGCCGCCGGCGACGCCCGAGGCGCTCCAGGCGCTGGGGGAGGATACCGAGGGCCAGGACCTGCCGGCCTTCATCGCCGCGTGCAAGGCGCGGGGGCTCCTTCCCGAAAAGGTTACCGTGGCCCGGGCCCAGCAGATGGACGATCGGATCTCCCTCCTCAAGCGCAGCCATGCGGAGTTCGTCCCCGGGCCGCTCCCGGTCTCCGTCCACATCTTCAGCACCGACGATGCGGCGGACAACCCGCGCCGCGGCTGGGAAGACCTGCCGGGGGGCGCTCCGTTCCGGCTGGAGCGCGTTCCGGGTTCGCACCACACGATGTGGAAGAAGGGGAACGTGGAGGTGGTGGGGGCGACGATCTCCCGCGCGATTCGCGGGTCCGCCGCGGGCGGGGGCTGAGGCTCGGCGGGGCAGGCGGCACGCCGTCCACGCTGGGAGGCTGCGTCCCTCTCAGGGGGGCCGATCAGCGAGTGTCGCGAACCACGCAAGCTGGCAAGACAAGGAATCCTGCGGGGCACATTTGCCCCCCAGGTTCACGTCTCAGGACGAGATTTTTCGAGGGGAGACGGGCATGGACGTGCTGGACGGCGGGTTGCTGCGGCAGCAGGCGGAGTACTGGCAGGAGGCGCTGGCTGACGCGCCGGAGCCGCTGGAGGTTCCGGCGGACCGCGCGCGCCCCGCGCAGCCGGACCACGCCGGGGCCGTCGTCCGGCTGGAGCTGGACGAGGAGGTGACCGCGGGTCTCAGGGCGCTTGGCGGCCGCCACGAGGCGACGCTGTCCACGACGCTGCTGGCGGGGTGGGCCGCGGTGCTGGGCCGGCTGTCGGGGCAGACGGACGTGGTGATCGGCACCTTTGCGGACGCTCGATGGCGCCAGGAGGTGGGAGGGCTGATCGGCTGCTTCGAGAACCCCCTGCCGGTGCGGGTGGAGCTGTCGGGCTCGCCCACGGCCGCGGAGCTGCTGGGGCGGGTCGAGGCGCGGGTGCAGGGTGCGCTGCGGAACGGGGACCTTCCCTTCGAGCGGGTGGCGGAGCTCGTGCAGCCGGACGGCGCCGCCGCT
>DASQBH010001363.1:0-2892 GCA_035635315.1 Longimicrobium sp. | reverse complement strand
AGGAACGAGCCGGGTGAGGGTCCGAGGCCCCTACGCCGTCGCCAGCTCCGCCTCCGCCGGCTTCCCTGCCCCACCAGCATCCGCATCCACCTCCACCACCTCCCACCGCCGCCCCGTCTTTGGCGGCGCGGTGACGTACTGCGGAAAGTTCTCGGCGAAGTAGCTGCCCCAGTGCGGCCGCTCGCCGTTGACGTCCGTAAAGCCGTACTCCTCCGAGAGCGCCCAGGAGCTCAGGATGGCGCCCGACTTCCGCATCACCCGCGGGTCCGCGGCCAGCGCGGCGATGGCGCGGCCCACGAAGCAGGGCGTCTCCGACCCCGCGAAGCCCCAGTTCTGCGCTTCCTTGCTCGTCCGCGCCACCTCGCGCCAGTTCTCCTCCGTGGCCCCCATCGTCGCCAGCACCTCTTCCGTGCGCATGAAGCCGGGCGCGATGGCCACGGCCGCCACGCCGTGCGGCGCCAGCTCCTCCGCCAGGTCGTACATCAGCCGCTTGAGGATGGCGGGACCCATGTCGTAGAAGATCGACCCGCCGTAGCCCAGCGTGTGGCTCTCCTGCACGGTGACGAGCAGGCCGCGTTTGGCCTCCATCATCAGCGGAACGGCGTGGCGGCTGGTGATCAGGTGCGGCCACACGTACGACTGCAGCCCCGGCAGGTCCTCCTCCAGCTTCGATTCCCAGAACGGCGTAAAGCCCATGACGTGCGGACTGCCAAGGACGTTCACCTGCACGTCCAGCCGTCCCTGCTCTTGCCTGATTCGCGCGTACAGCGCCCGCACCTCCGCCTCCACGGCGTGGTCCACGCGCACGGCGATGCCGGTGCCGCCGGCCGCGGTCACCATCTCCGCCGTCTCTTCCACCGTCTCCGGGCGCGCCGCGTGCCGCCCCGGCGAAGGCTGGCCCGCGGCGCCACGGCCGGTGCAGTACACGGTGGCGCCCGCCTCGCCCAGCATGCGCGCGATGCCACGCCCCGCCCCGCGCGTGGCGCCCGCGACCACCGCGACCTTTCCCGTGAGTGGCTTCATCTTCCGCCTCCTGTTTGCCGTTCCGCAGAGCGAACAATGTAGCGCCGCCACCGCCGTCGCGTTAATCTAAACGTGATGCAGAAACCATTCTAAACCATCTTTAGAAACTGTCAAGAGGGATGAGTCCGCGACCCCGGAAGGCGAGCGACGGCGAGGTTTTCGCGGCGGCGCACCGCGTGATGCAGCAGGTGGGGCCGGCGCAGCTCACCCTGGGCCGCATCGCGGCGGAGGCGGGGGTGACGGCGGGGGCGCTGGTGCAGCGCTTCGGCTCGCGGCGGGGGCTGATGCTGGCGCTGATGGCGGAGTTCGCCACCACCGCTCCGCTCTTCTTCGCGCAGATCCGCGCGGCGCATCCCGCCCCGCTGGCGGCACTGCGGGCGTACGCGGAGTGCATGGCGCAGATGGGCGAGTCTCCCCAGGCGCTGGCGCATCACCTGGCCTACCTGCAGATCGACCTCACCGACCCCGACTATCACCAGCACATGCGCGTGCAGGCCGCCGACACCCGCCAGGAGCTGCGCCGGCTGATCGTGGACGCCGTCGCCGCGGGGGAGCTGTCGGGGGATACGGACGTGGACGTGCTGACCCGCGCGGTCCAGGCGGCGCTGAACGGCTCGCTCTTCGTCTGGGCGATGCTGCGCGAGGGCACCGCCGCCGAGTCCGTCCGCGCGGACGTCGACGCGGTGCTGGCGCCGTACCTGCCCCCCGGTGCAGAATCGTCCGGAATGTGATTGGCCGACATCCCCCAATGACACCGACCTCGTAATTGCGCCGATGATTCCGCTGATCGACCGCTACCGCGGCAGCATGATGGGGCTGGCCGTGGGCGACGCGCTGGGCGCCAGCGTGGAGTTCATGCCGCCGGGCACCTTTGCGCCCGTGACGGACATGATGGGCGGCGGCCCGCACAACCTGATGCCCGGTGAGTGGACGGACGACATGTCCATGGCCATCTGCCTGGCGGAGAGCCTGGTGGAGCGGCGGGGGTTCGACCCGGTGGACCAGCTGCGCCGCTACCTGCGCTGGTACCGCGAGGGGTACCGCAGCAGCACCGGCCACTGCTTCGACATCGGCATCACGGTGCGGCAGGCGCTGGACCGCTTCGCCGCGACGGGGTGCGCGTACTGTGGATCCACCGATCCCGACAAGGCCGGCAACGGCTCGCTGATGCGGCTGGCGCCCGTGCCGCTGTACTACGCGCGCGATCCGCTGGCCGCCATCGTCTGGTCGGGCGAAAGCTCGCGCACCACCCACGCGTCGGTCACCACGGTGGACGCGTGTCGCTGGTTCGCCGCGCTCATGGTCGGCGCGCTGAACGGGGTGGTGAAGGAGGAGCTGCTGGGCGAGCGGTGGTCGCCGGTCCCGGGCTACTTCGATGCCCATCCCCTGGCGCCGGAGGTGGACGAGGTGGCGCGCGGGTCGTTCCGCCGCAAGCGGCCGCCGGAGATCGTGGGCTCCGGCTACGTGGTGCGCAGCCTGGAAGCGGCGCTGTGGGCCTTTCACACGACGGATAGCTTTGCGGATGGATGCCTGGCCGCCGCCAACCTGGGCCACGACGCCGACACCACCGCCGCCATCTACGGCCAGCTGGCCGGCGCCTTCTACGGGATGGACGCCATCCCTGCCCTCTGGCACGAGCTGATCGCCCTGCGCGGCCTCATCCTCCGCCTGGCCGATGCGCTGCACGATGCCGCGCAGGCCGAAGAGGGTGAGCCGGGTCGATGAGGATGAGCGGATAACCCCGCCGCGGCTCGCCTGCGTTCGCCGAGCGGTGCCTCACCCGCGGGAACGCAGCAGAGGTTTGTGCGACGTCTATACCCTCTCCCGCTTGCGGGAGAG
This sequence comes from Longimicrobium sp., assembly GCA_035635315.1. Lineage (GTDB taxonomy): Bacteria > Gemmatimonadota > Gemmatimonadetes > Longimicrobiales > Longimicrobiaceae > Longimicrobium. The sequence goes on along the minus strand of DASQBH010001363.1, from coordinate 30 downwards.
GGTGCGAGCCTAAGCGAGCGGGTGAGGGCC
>DASQBH010001362.1:0-4002 GCA_035635315.1 Longimicrobium sp. | reverse complement strand
GAGGATCAGGTCCAGCGGAGTGAAGAAGAATCCCATGGCTGCCGCGCGTGGATGAGGTGCGACTTGGAACTAAGCCATATGACTTCATTTCAAGTCATATGACTTACAATCAAGTCACACGAATAATAAATGCCTCGTGCGATGAATACAAGCAGCGTCTAGCGATACCCCGCCGCCTGCAGGTTGAAGAGCTCGGCGTAGCGGCCGGAGAGGGCGAGCAGCTGTTCGTGCGTCCCCTCCTCCAGCACCCGGCCGTGCTCCAGCACCAGGATGCGGTCGGCCATGCGCACGGTGCTGAAGCGGTGCGAGATCAGCACGGCCATCTTTCCCGCCGTCAGCTCCGCGAAGCGCTCGAAGACGCCGTACTCCGCCCGGGCGTCCAGCGCCGCCGTGGGCTCGTCAAGGATGAGCAGCTGCGCGTCGCGCATGTAGGCGCGGCCCAGCGCCACCTTTTGCCACTGCCCGCCGGACAGGTCCACCCCGCCGTCGAAGCGGCGCCCCAGCATCTGCCGGTAGCGCTCGGGAAGCGTCTCCACCACCTCCGACGCCAGCGAGCGCTCCGCCGCGCCCACCACCTGCGGCCGCGCCGCCTCCGCGTCGCGCGCCAGCTCGCCGATGCGCCCCACGGCGATGTTCTCCTCCGCCGTCATGTCGTAGCGCACGAAGTCCTGAAAGATGACGCCCACCTGGTCGTGCAGGTCGGCGGGGTCGTACGCGCCCAGCGGCTCCCCGTCCAGCAGGATGGTGCCGCGCGTGGGCTCGTACAGTCGCGCCAGCAGCTTGGTGATGGTGGTCTTTCCCGCGCCGTTCTCGCCCACCAGCGCCACGCGCTCCCCCGGCAGGATGCGAAAGCTGATGCCGCGCAGCACCCACGACGCGTCGTCGTCCGCCACGTCGGCCTGGACGGGCGCGCCCTCCACCGCCTCGGGATAGCGGAACCAGACGTCGCGGAACTCGAACCCCTGGCGGATGGGCCGGGGAAAGGGGAGCGCCCGCTCCGGCCGCGCGATGGAGGGGCGCATGGAGAAGAAGATGAACAGGTCGTCCAGGTAGAGCGCCTGCTCGTACAGCTCGGTGGTCGACAGCAGCATCCGCTGAATGAGCTCGCGCGAGCGGGAGAACGTGCCCGAGAGCAGCGCCAGGTCGCCCAGGGTGAGCCGGCCCAGCACGGTGCGGTAGACGATGGTGGCGTACGCCGCGTAGTAGCCCAGCGTGGACAGGAGCGAGAGCCCCGTGCTCACCAGGTTGCGGCGGATGGCCAGGCGTCGGTTGGCCGCGTAGAAGCCGTCCGCCAGCGTGCTGTACTGGCCGATCAGGTACGGCGACAGGCCAAAGAGCTTTACCTCCTTGGCCGTCTTTTCCGACGCGGCGATCAGCCGGTAGTAGTCCAGCTTGCGCCGCTCCGGCGTCCACTGGTACAGCAGCGAGTAGCCCAGCGCGGCAAAGTGCGTCTCCCCCAGGAACGAGGGGAGCACGGCGATCACCAGCAGGGCGAAGAGGATGGGGGAGAACGCCAGCAGGGTGCCGATGAGGGTGAGCAGCGTGAGGGCGTCCTGCGCCAGCCCGAACAGCTGCGACAGGAGGGCGATGCGCCCCACCGTCTGGCGGCGGGCGCGCTCCAGCCGGTCGTAGAAGGCCGGATCCTCGAAGTGCTGCAGGTCCAGCTCCGCCGCGTGCTCCATCAGCCGCACGCTCATGCGGTTGCTGAACAGGTCGCCCAGCAGGCTTTCCAGCAGCGTTCCCGTGCGCGCCGCCACCTCGCCCACCGCCACGATCCCGAACTCCAGCGCCACCAGCGTGCCTATGCGCCGCCAGTCGGGCGCGCCGTTGCGCGACGCCTCCACCACCGCGTCCACGATCAGCTTGCCGATCCAGAGCGTGGCGATGGGGATGAAGGCGCGCAGCAGCCGCAGCAGCGCGATCCCCGCCACGTAGCCGCGGTGCGTCTGCCACACCATGCGCAGAAACGGCGGCAGGTTGCGCATGGCCCGCCAGCGCTCGGCCCAGGTGGGGGACTCGGGCGGGGGCCGGCGTGGGCGGCGGGCGGGGGGGTGCGCGGGTGCGGGCTCGGCCATGGGCCAAAGCTACGCGGGGAGCGGTCGCCCGGGACAGGGGGTGGAGATGCGGATCCGGAGCAGATCGAGCTTCCTGCCGAATCCGCAAAAGAATGGGCCTCACGCAGAGTTAGCAGAGTTAGCGGAGTTTTCTCGTGCCATTTCCGTCGGATCTCGCGGTCCGGCTTGAAGGATGGGAGTGGATGCATGGCGTGCCGGCCGACGAGGCACGAGCCGGCGTGGGCGATCGGGAACGGGAGAGGGATGGAAGCGCGGCAGGGGGCACATCCGCGTTTTTTAAGAGGGGATGTGGATCGTCGGAGGGTCTCCGGAGCGAGCGGGCGCAAGGGGTTCGCACTACCTGATGCGCGATCAGGCGAACTTTCCCCTCGCTCCACAATCGAGGGGAGCGGCTACGCTGGAAACGGATGGACGAGGGGCCTTCCGGCGGCCGTTGCGCGCGGGTAGGCGAAACCCGCAGGGCGCGTACGAATTTTCCCCACAGACGCGGCGGGGGTGGCGGGATAGATTACCCGCGCCGCAGACCGTGCTTTCACCGTTGTGCGGGGCTGGCGGAGGGTGGCAGGGGGGCGTATTATGCCCGCCGGCCGGGCCGCCCCCCTGTCAGGGCGTGTGCTTGCGCGCGTTTTGCGGCCCGCGGAACACCTGGAAAGAACGCCGAACACCCTCAGCCGATGAAGTCAGTCTCCGCTCCCGCCGGGCACCGCACCGCGCCGGGCGCCGCTTCCCGGGCGCGGCCGCTGCTGGCCGCCGGGCTCCTGCTGCTCCCCTTTGTGTCGGCCTGCGGCGAGGACCACGTGTCCCGCTACCCGCAGACCACCTTTGCTCCCACCACGGAGATGGGGGAGATCCAGATCGGCCTGTTCAACCTCACGCTCTGGCTGGGGGTGATCGTGGGCCTGCTGACGTTCGGGGGGCTGGGCTACATCCTGTGGAAGTTCCGCTACCAGCCCGGCGCGCCCGAGCCCAAGCAGGTGCACGGAAACACCACCCTCGAGGTGGCGTGGACGCTGATCCCCGCGCTCATCGTGGCGGTGATCGCCGTGTTCACCGTGCAGGCCATCTTCGCCACCCAGCCCGAGCCCCCCGCCAACGCGCTCAAGGTGCGGGTGATCGGCAAGCAGTGGTGGTGGGAGTTCCGGTACGCGGTCAATGACGACCGCGACACCGTGGTCACCGCCAACGAGATCCACGTCCCCGTGGGCCAGCCGGTGCACCTGCTGCTGGAGACGGACAACGTGCTGCACTCGTTCTGGGTGCCGCAGATGGCGGGCAAGCGCGACCTGATCACCAACCGCGTGAACAGCCTCATCTTCACGCCGCGTGAGCCGGGCGTGTACCTGGGGCAGTGCGCCGAGTTCTGCGGCGACAGCCACGCGCTGATGAAGATGCGGCTGATCGCGCACACCCCGCAGGGATTCCAGGACTGGCTTAACAACGAGGCCGGCCCGGCGCTGGAGCCGACGGATTCCACGAGCGCCGTGGCGCTGGGCAAGACGCTGGTGACCAGGGGCGTGTGCGCCGGCTGCCACATGATCGGGGGCACGCCCATGGTGGGGCGCACGGGGCCCAACCTTACGCACTTCGGGCGGCGCCGCACGCTGGCCGCGGGGATCGTGGAGAACAACGCGGCCAACCTGACCGCGTGGATCCGCAACGCGCCCGCCATGAAGCCGGGCTCGCTGATGCCGCAGCTGGGGGGCGACATCCCCAACGGCCTTACGGAAGAGCAGATCTCCTACATCGTGGCGTACCTGCAGTCGCTTCAGTAGCGCGCGGGGATAGAGGATAAAAGGCGACGGCGCGGCCGCGGGAGCCATCCCGCGGCGCGGCCTTTCGTGATCAGGCGCCCCCATGACGAGGGAGGCGCCCCGAACCCGGATGGAGCAGGAATGGCATCGACAGCAACGGTGGCGGCCCCCCACCA
>DASQBH010001361.1:0-2578 GCA_035635315.1 Longimicrobium sp. | reverse complement strand
GACTGCGCTACGGGGCTGATTGCGCCACGCGCGGCACAGGCGTGTTCGGCTGTTGGCGGGGTGGGAGCGGGCGAGGGTGGGGAAAGCGTTGCGGGGGATGGGGAAGGGCGCGGAGGGGGAGAAAGGGCGTGTGGCGGCTGGGGTGTGGAGGGTTGTCGAACGCGGCGAAATCTGATAAGTTGTTGGGCTTTGCATCTCCCGCTCGGCCGGGCTTCACCGGCACGGGCGGCGTTTCGGCTTATCCGAACGGCGGCGATCAGGTGTTCGACCAGCTAAGCGACAAGCTCGAAGGCGTGCTGTCCGGTCTGCGGCAGCGCGGCGTGCTTACGGAGCCCATGATCCGCGAGGGGCTGCGCGAGATTCGCCGCGTGCTGCTCGAGGCGGACGTCAACTTTCAGGTCACGCGCGAGTTCATGAAGCGCGTGGAGGAAAAGGCGCTGGGCGAGCGGGTGCTCAAGGCGGTCTCTCCGGGCCAGCAGCTCGTGAAGATCGTGCACGAGGAGCTCACCGCCATGCTGGGCGAGCGCAAGGCCCCGCTGGCGCTGGCGCCCATCCCCCCCACCGTGATCATGATGGTGGGGCTGCAGGGCTCGGGTAAGACGACGACGGCCGGCAAGATCGCGCGGCGGATGAAGCGCGAGATGCGGCAGACGCGCATGGTGGCGTGCGACGTGTACCGCCCCGCCGCCGTGGAGCAGCTGCAGACGCTGGGCGAGCAGGTGGGCGTCCCCGTCTACGCCGAGCCGGGATCCAAGGACGTCGTCGGCATCGCGCGGCGCGCGCTGGAGCAGGCGAAGACCGACCGCGACCGCGTGGTGATCTTCGACACGGCGGGCCGGCTGCAGATCGACGAGGAGCTGATGGACGAGCTCAAGCGCCTCAAGGAGGTGCTGAAGCCCCACGAGATCCTCTTCGTCGCCGACGGAATGATCGGCCAGGAGTCGGTGAACGTGGCCAAGGGCTTCGACGAGGCCCTGGACATCACCGGCGTGGTGCTCACCAAGATGGACGGCGACGCCCGCGGCGGCGCGGCCCTCAGCATCTACGGCGTCACCGGCAAGCCCATCAAGTTCCTGGGTGTGGGTGAAAAGCTGGACGGGCTGGAGGAGTTCGCGCCCGACCGCATGGCCGGCCGCATTCTGCAGCAGGGCGACGTGGTCGCGCTGGTGGAAAAGGCGCAGCGCTCGTTCGACGCCGACGAGGCGGCCAGGCTGGAGCGCAAGATGATGGGGACGGGTCGCTTCGACCTGGAGGACTTCCTCATCGCCCTGCGCCAGTTCCAGAACCTGGGCCCGCTGGAGAACCTGCTCAAGCTGCTGCCGGGCGTGAACAGCAAGATGCTGAAGAACGTCAAGGTAGACCCGCAGCGGATGAAGCACATCGAGGCGATCATCCTGTCGATGACCAAGCAGGAGCGGAAGCGCCCGGAGATGCTGAACGGCGCGCGCCGCGTGCGCATCTCCCGCGGCAGCGGCCGCCCGGTGAGCGAGATCAACCGTCTCCTGGAGCAGTTCAAGGAGATGCAGAAGTTCATGAAGCAGATGAAGTCGCTGCAGGGGATGATGCCCCGGGGCGGCGGCGGTGGTCTCCCGAAGCTGCCGTTTGGAGGAGGCGGCATGCCGAGGGCGTAGGAGTGCGAAAGTGCGGAAGTGCGAAAGTGCGAAAGTGGACCCGGTTCACTCCCGCACTGACGCACTGACGCACTCACGCACTTTTCTTTCGATCGTCCGGACGCGGCGCAGTCGCCCGTCCCTGGACGCAACCCGATCCACACGAGGAACCAGCAATGGCACTGAAGATCCGTCTTCGCCGCATGGGCCGTAAGAAGGCCCCGCACTACCGCATCGTCGTCGCCGAGAGCGCCATGCCCCGCGACGGCCGCTTCGTGGCCAAGGTGGGCCACTACAACCCCACCACCCAGCCCGCTACGCTCGTCGTGGACCGGGACAAGGCGCTCCAGTGGATGGCCAAGGGTGCCATGCCCACCGACACGGTGCAGTCGCTCTTTCGCAAGGCGGGCGTGTACACCGACCAGCCCACCGTCGTGGCCGAGGCCGTGACGGCGGCGACGGGCGTCGCCAAGAAGGCCGGCAAGGCGGCGGCGGGCGCCGCGTCGGCCGTGGCGGGCGCCGTGGCTTCGGCCGCGTCGGCGGTGGCGGATTCCGCCGTGGGCGGCGCCGTGGCTTCGGCCGCTTCGGCGGTTGCCGAGGCCGCGCGTGACGTGGTGGAGACGGTGACGGAGCGCGTGACCGGCGGCGCCGACGAGGCTGCTTCGGCGGATGCGACTCCGGCCGCGGCCGAGACCGCTTCGGCGGACGAGGTGGTGGCGGTGGAGGCCGAGGCGACGGAGCCCACGGCCGAGGCCACCGCCCCGGCGGGCGCCGACGAGGCCCCGGCCACCGACACGCCGGTCGCCACGGACGCCGAGGCCACAGAGCCCGCGGCGGACGAGGCGAACTCCTGATCCGCAGCGGCCTGACCGGCGGATGACGGATTCGTCGCCCGAGTACCTGATCGTCGGCACGATCCAGAAGCCGCACGGCATCAAGGGCGAGCTGTTCGTCCGGCTGGAGACGGA
>DASQBH010001360.1:0-4055 GCA_035635315.1 Longimicrobium sp. | reverse complement strand
GGGGCTGAAGAGGGGAACGGAAAAGAACACGTATTCGACGCGATGGTTCTCCTTGAGCGCCTGCAGCACGTCCCGGGGATTGCTCAGGTGCTCCAGAACGCCGACGAACGAGGTGATGGGCGCCCTGCAGCCCGCCACCATCGCGGCGGTCTCTTCCATGTCGTGCTTGACCAGAAGGTCTTCGCCCATCATGGCGTTGCCCAGCTGCACCAGCGCGGCCGAGGGGTCGTACCCGGCCACCTCGAAGCCGCACTCCCGCGCCGCGGCGACGAAGTAGCCCGCACCGGCGCCAAAGTCCACCAGCTCCGTCGAAGCCGCCCCCGCTTCGGCCAGCGCCGCCTTCAGAAAGCGGGCCTTGGGCAGGTAGATGTTCTCCACGCGGCTGCGGTACTGCTCCACGTCGTCGGCCGTGTAGCTCTTTGCGTAGGTATGCCCGTCGTCGTCCGTGTACAGAAAACGGCAGAACGCGTCCGTGTCCTCGAACGCGCCGTTGCAGTGGCCGCAGCGCGCGCACAGGGTGTACTCCACGCCCAGCTTGATGAACGAGGCGGACGGCGAAAAGTCCAGGGGGTGCGTACAGTTCTTACACGACGTCCGGGGTGGCTGCGCCCGGTAGACCCGGGCGATGTGCTTGAAGTGCAGCAGCTGGGCGTCGTTCTCGTGAAAGAAGTGCTGCTTGAAGGCGAGCAGCTCACCGAGAGGCTTGGAGTACCGGATCATCTGCAGATCTGGGTTCACTGGCGCCGCTGAACCCCGCGGACGGCTTTGTGTCACCGCCACCAACCGGCAAAAACGAAAACGCGCGGCTCAGCGCCCCGCGTGCCGGAACGGGAAGTCTGTCGAAGCCGGCCCCCTGGTAAAATTTTACCATGGCCGGCGACGCAACAATAATCCCCGCGGGCGGCATCCCGCAAGCAAACGTTTGACGCAAGGTGATCGCGGAAATTGTAGCAGTTTCGCCACTTGGCATAAAGTATGGACAGAGGCGTCCCTCGATTGCGCCGACGATGGGAGAGGGGCGGATGGTTCTCGGGTTTGCCCATCAGGGGTGTGGATCGCTCGCTCCCGTGCGCTGCGGAGATCGTCCGGCGACCCGCATCCCCTCTCCAAAAACGCGGATGGCTCCCTGCCGCATTCCATCTCTCCTCCGTTCCCGACAGCCTGCCGGCCCGTGCCTCGTCGACACGGCACGCCGCGCGTTCGCTCACATGGCCCACGGTCCGAACCGTTGAGAGCAGCGGAAACTGCACGAGAAAACTCTGCTGACTCTGCTAACTCTGCGTGAGGATCATTCTTTGTGCGGATTCGGGAGGAGTCCCGGCGGGGCAGTCGGGCGGGGAACGCCGAAAAGCCGTCCGGCAGGGGCGGCGGAGGGGTCGGTTTCGGCGCGAGGGCGGCCGCGCCTGCTCGGCCGCGCCCTCCGTGAGATACGCCTCGAACAGGCGCACGGCGCTCTCCACGTCGCGCGGGCCCACGCGATGCGCGCGTTTTAGCTCCTTCCGAACCACCGCGGGAGTCCATCGCCGCCGCACATTGACAACGCATTGCCTGTCACATATGGTTCGTCGATCCCCACGTCTACGCAGCAACGAGCGCAGCAGTCCGGCGCTCTTCTTACACGCACCGTGGCGCCACCGGCCCGGGGTGCCGTCCGCAGCGCGCCTCAATCGTCCTGGAGATTCGCCCAATGCACCGGATTCGCCCGCGCAAGCTTCTCGGCGCCTTTGCCCTGTTCGTCATATCGCTGACCCTGCGCATCGAGAACGCCGTTCTCATCCCCTGGCACGCGAAGCTCCGCGGCCTCCGCAAGCGGTTCAGCCTCGTCCATTATGGGACGGAGTACAATGGCTCTCCAGACGACATCTTCATCGTCACGTACCCCAGGTCGGGCACGACGTGGCTCCAGATGATCCTGTACCAGCTTACCACGGATGGAGCGATGGACTTCGCTCACATCGACGAGGTCTCGCCTTTTCTGGAAATAACCATGATCCCCCGGCGCCAGCAGATCTCCGATCTGCGGGTAACACCGCGCCGCGTCGTGAAGAGCCACCTGCATTACCACGAGATCCCGAAAGGACCGGGGCGGTACATCTACTGCGTCCGGAACGGGCTCGACGTCGCAGTGTCCTACCACGACCACTCCCGCAAATACGTGCAGGGGATGGCCGGGTTGTCACTGAGCGAATTCTTCAGCCTGTTCATGGCGGGCCGGGTTCTCTACGGCAGCTGGTTCGAGCACGTAGCCGGGTGGCTCCGCAACAAGGACCGCCTGAACGTACTCGTGCTGACGTACGAGGAATTGAGTGCGGACCTCGAGGCGACGGTGAAGCGGATCGCCGATTTCTGCGGGATCACGATCGATCCTGCCGCCATGCCCAGGATCCTCGAGAGGTGTTCGTTCGCGTTCATGCGGGAGCACGATGCCAAGTTCGCGGGCGCGCAGTTTCACAGGAACCCGGGCGCCCCCGACACGCCCTTCATTCGCCAGGGGAAGGTCGGCGGATGGCGGCAGGAGCTGGACGCGCGGGCCGTGAGCGACTTTCAGGAGGCGTGCGATCGCCGGCTGCGCGGCCTTGGCAAAGACATGCTCCGGCTCCTCTCTGGCCGGGGCGGCCGGGAAGGCGAACCCGCCGCATTGGCGATGCCGCCCGTCGGCGGCCTCTCCCCAGTCGGGCAGTCGGCAGGCGCGTCGCATACCGGATCCTGAAAAACGCGTTGTTCTGGCGGGTCCGGCATCACGCGGAGCCGGCGGGAAGAAAAGGGAGGCCGCAGAGAACGGACTGACGTCTCTGCGGCCTCTCGCTTTTTCTCCGCGGCTCCGCGTGACACCGCGTTTGCACGCTCCCGCTGCCGGGTTCCGCTACTCCGGAGCGGACCCGGTGAGGTACGCCTCGAACAGGCGCACGGCGCTCTCCACGTCGCGCGGGTCGACGGCCTCGAACGGCGAGTGCGAGTAGCGGATGGGGGGCGCCACCAGCAGCGTCTCCATCCCCTGCCGCGCCAGGTGCGCGCCGTCGGACGAATAGTGGTAGAGGACCACGTCCTGCACGGGGATGTCGTGCTCCTCGGCCACCGCGCGCAACTCGCCGATCAGCCGCCGCGAGTAGTGCACGGACGAGTCGCGGTGCACCAGCGCGGGGCCGCCGCCCAGCCGCACCGGCATGTGCTCCTCGGCCACGGTGGGGATGTCGCCCGCCAGGCCGTTGTCGATGATGAAGCCCACGTCGTACGCGCGTCCGTCGCGCGCCAGGCTGCCGGCGCCCACCATCCCGATCTCCGGTGGCCGATCCGGAGGGTTCGCGGGAGCGACTCCGCGATCGGGTGCGATGCGCGCGTTTCAGCTCCGCCCGAGCCACCGCGGGAGCCCACCGCCGCGGTACATTTGACAGCGCATGATATGTCGCATATGGTTAGTCGATCCCTACGTCTACGCAGCGATGAGCGCAGTAGCCGGCGCTCTTTTCACGCACCGTGGCGCCACCAGTCGTGGTACGTGCGCAGCACGCCTCGATCGTCCCCGAAATTCGCCCATGCACCGGATGCGCCCGCGCAAGCTTCTCGGCGCCTTTTCCCTGTTCATCATATCGCAGACCCTGCGTATCGAGAACGCCGTTCTCATGCCCTGCCACGCGAAGCTCCGCAGCATCCGCAAGCGGTTCAGCATGGTCCATTATGGGACGGAGTACGATGGCTCTCCGGACGACATTTTTATCGTTACGTACCCGAAGTCGGGAACGACATGGCTCCAGATGATCGTGTATCAGCTTACCACCGATGGAGCGATGGACTTCGCTCACATCGACGAGGTCTCGCCTCATCTGGAAGAAACCATGATCCCCCGGCGCCGGAAGATCTCCGATCTGCGGGCAACACCGTGCGTCGTGAAGAGCCACCTGCCTTACCACCAAGTCCCGAAAGGACCGGGGCGGTACATCTACTGCGTCCGGAACGGGCTCGACGTCGCAGTGTCCTACCACTACCACGCCCGCAAATACTGGCGGGGGGAGCTGGGCGAGTCGCCGTCAGCGAGCGAATTCTTCAGTGGGTTCATG
>DASQBH010001359.1:0-2567 GCA_035635315.1 Longimicrobium sp. | reverse complement strand
CGAGGAGTGGCTCTCCGAGCTGTTCGAGGCGCGGGACGAGGTGAAGCTGGTGGTGCTGAACGCCTGCCAGGGGGCCACCGTCTCTGCCCTGCGCCCGTTCGCCGGCCTGGCCCCCGGGCTGGTGCGGGCGGGGGTCCCCGCGGTGGTGGCCATGCAGTACCCCGTCCGCGACGACGAGGCGCTGGTCTTTGCCGAGGTGTTCTACCGCGCGCTCTTCCGCGGCCCGTCGCGCGGACGGGTAGAGGTGGCGCTGGGCGAGGCGCGCAAGGCGCTGCGGCAGGATTTTCCCGACAGCAGGGGGTGGGGCGCGCCCGTACTGTACATGCGCAGCAGCGGCTACCTGTTCACGCCCACCACGGGGAGCGCGCTGGCCGATCTCCCGGTCTCTCGCGATGAGGCCCAGACCCAGCGCGAGGCGGTGCGCGAGCACGCGCGCAACATCCAGGCGCTGCAGGACGCCCCCCGGACGCCGGAGACGGAGGAGCGGCTGGAGCGCGAGCGGCAGGAGATGGCCAACGCGCGCGGCCGGCTGCGGCTGCGCGCCGCGGCGGCGGGAGTGGTGCTGGCGGTAGCCGCCGGGGTGACGGCGCTGGCGACGGTGCTCCCCTTCGACCGGCTCCCCCCCGCGGTGCGCATCGAGGCGTACGCGGGATGGCTGGAGGGGATTGCGGTCGGGGACCCGCTGGACGCGCGCATCCTGCGCGTTCCCATCACCGCGCACACCGAGGCGCTGCGGGGGCGGGGCTTCGAACGGGCCACGATCGGCGCTTGGCGGCAGGACCACGCGCGCGTGGTGGACGCGCTTTCCAGGGGCGGCGCGCGGGTGGTCGCGCTCGCGATGTTCATCACCGCCCCCTTGCCTGCGGATACGGGCCTTGCACGCGCGATTCGTGACGCGCAGGCGCGCGGCACGCAGGTGGTGTTCGGGTTCAAGGAGTGGGACGGCGCACTCCCCGCCGCATCCCCCGAGTTGCTCCGGGCGGAGCCCACCTGGGGGGCGATCTGCGTGGGCGCCGACGGGGCGGGAACGAACCGGATCATCCCCCTGGTATCGTTTGGCGGGCCCGAAGCGAACGGAGCCGCCGTCCCCGCGTTCGCCACGGCGGTCGTGGCGGCGTATCACGGGGAGCGCCTGGTGGGAGTGGACCCTGAGCGCAGGCGGGCCGTCTTAACGGACGGGGTGCGCACACGCTCCATGCGGTACTGGCGCGACGAAACGGGCCAGGAGACGACGCACTGTCCGGCGCTCAGCGCGCGCGACACGGTGGCCACCGCCATCATCACCTTCTCGCCCCGCCGCGTCTTCACCTCGCCCCGCCACCTGCTTGCCTACGAGGACCTGCTGGGCCCGGACGGGGTGCGCGCGGCCGGGCGGGCGCGGGGCAAGATCGCCGTCGTGGGGCGCGAGAACCCCGGCGACCTGCACCAGATCTTTCGGCTGGGAAAGGAGGAGATGCGCTACGGAGAGCAGCTCCAGATCGATGCGGTAAACTCGGTGCTGCGGGGCGCCACCCTGCGCCCCCTGGGGGGATGGGGCCAGCTGCTGGTGGCGGTGGCGACGGGCGCGCTGGGCGCCGCCGCGACGCTCCTCTCCCGCGCGCGCCGGGGATGGCGGCGGGTGCTTCTTCTCCCCGCAGCCGCCGTGCTCTACCTGGGTGCCGCCCTGCTGGCCGTGTCGTGGACCGGCCTGCTGCTCAACGTCTGGTCGCAGCTGGCGGCGCTGCTCCTTTGCTTCGTCCTGGTACGGCTCCTTCGCCGCAGGTTTGCGTTCTGATCCCGCGGGTGCGTTGGCACGGCCCGGCGGCGAGAGCGAGGAGCATCGCGCGAGACGGATCCCTTCCCGCGTCTGCGCCGTTCACGCATCGAACCCCGCCGCGGGGCTTGCTCCGGAAACCATGCCGGGCTGAATGAATCATATCAATACCAGATCCGGCAAAAGAAAAGACCTGTCTCACGGTGAGAACATGCAGTTGGGGGAATGATGACTGTATTTTCGGATTCGGTATTACGCTTTTCGCGGGGCAGAGAGCACGGGCCCATTCTCCGCCATCACACCGCCGCAGGGCCCACACCCTTCATCCCGAGGCATCCATGAAAGGCCACCCCCCCCCGCTCCGCAGGCTCCTCCTCCTCACCGCCGCCCTGGTGCTGACGGCGATCACCGCGCGTCCCGCCGCCGCACAGTGCACCCCCGGAGGCACCCTGAGTGGAACCACCACGCTCGGAGGCGACAAAGTGACATTCGGCGGAAACGCGTACGGGTGTATCTACCCCGCCGGTGATTCGATTTATCTGGACAGCGGCTGGGTCTTCCTGCAACCCGGCGGCGGCGGCAGCGGCGACCCCTTGAGGACCCGGCTCCCGATCGACGCGTTGACAGCCGGCGGTCCCGTAAAGGTGACGACCCCCTACACGGTCGCGGGATCGTGCACGTACCCAAAGGTGTGCCCGGCAAGGGCGCCAGGATTCGGCTCCATCACCGAAACCCTTACTGAGGAAAGCGCCGGCGCTTTCCTGGTTGTTTTCGAGGACAACACCGACTCTGTGACGGTGGCCTTGGTCTCGGG
>DASQBH010001358.1:0-8854 GCA_035635315.1 Longimicrobium sp. | reverse complement strand
CCAAAAGATGGGCCTCACGCAGAGTTAGCAGAGTTAGCAGAGTTCAGGCACCCGGCCATGCCTCTGGACCTGCCCAACCCCAATTCCACCATAGACGGTGCAGGCGGTGCGAGACGCGGCCCGCGAGAGGCACGAGAAAACTCTGCTGACTCTGCTAACTCTGCGTGAGACAAATCTTTTCAGGATCGTGCAGAACGAAAACGGGCTCGCGCGACTGGATGATCGCGCGAGCCCGTGGCTCGTACTGCGGCGCAGGCCGGATCAGGCGGCGTTGGCCTTGCGGCGGCCGCGGCGGCGGGGGACGTGGGGCGGCGCGTCCAGCGTCGCGGCCAGCGTCATCTCCTCCTGCGGCGGATGGATGCGGGACATGGGCATGTCCAGCTCGCTCTCCTCGTCGCTCAGCTTGGTCTCCTGGCGGCGGATGCGGCCCTCCTCGCGGGCGGCGTTCAACTCGGCCAGGAACTTTTCCGACGCCGTGGCGAACGCGCCCTGCTTGCGCAGCTGGGTGAGCATCACCTCGGTGAACTCCTGCACCGCGCGGCGCAGCGAGCTGTCCGACGCGTAGCCGCAGGTGTACGCCACGCTCAGCACCGTCTGCCCCGGGTCGTCCAGCAGCTCGCAGGCAAGCAGCACGCGCATCCACGCCAGCACGCGGCGTGGGGGCGGCAGGTCCGCCTGCTCCGCCCAGCGCAGCAGGGTGCGCTCGGAAAGCTTCAGGCTGGCGGCCAGGTCGCGGCCGTGGCCGCCCTCGGCCACCACCTCGGCCGCCGCCATCAGCAGCGCGCGGGCGCGGCCGGACAGGTTGCTGGGCAGCGACCGCTCCAGCAGGCTCTGCAGCGGGCGCCCCTGGGCGCTGCGCAGGCGGCGGGAGATGGCCTCCACCGTGTCTTCCTCGTCCAGCGCGATCACCTCCTTGACCCCCCACTCGCCCAGCGTGCGCAGGTCGCGCACCCGGCCGCGCCGCACCTCCAGCGCCGAGATCACCGTCGCCGTGGGGAACTCCCACAGGATGGAGCGCAGCTCGGGCGCCAGCTCCGCCTCGGTGCCGTAGGTGCGGGTGTACGGGTCCACCACCACCAGCGCCGCCGGCGGCGACTCGTTGAGCGCGGCGCGCAGGGCGTCCCAGTCGTCCACGAACTGGGTCTTGAACCGCTGGTTGCCCACGCGGCGCACCCGCTCCTTGAACACGGGGTCGGAGTGCAGAACGATCAGCGGACGGGCGATGGGTTGCATGGAGTGTCCCGGTTCCGGTTGGGCGATAATGCGGTGTCGTCTCACGTATGCCTTCGTGTACGTCTACAATAACCAACTTTCACGGTTTTGTCTAGCATTTCGTCATTTCCGCCCGCGGATCGATGGCGGCTCACGTATGCCGCCTTGTGCGGGGTGGCGTGTTCGGTCGCGGGCCCCAGACGAGCGCCCGCTTGGCGACCGCGACGGTACACCTCTGCACGGCACCGTTGTGCCGGGCCCTCCGGCAAGGCATCTTGCGAAACGCGCCACGAGCCGGGGCGGGCTGACGCAAGTCCGCGTACCGATTCGCGTTGAAGAGAGCCTTTGAGGCCACGTACGTGCACGAAAAGGCGGAGTCGGCGCGTCCACGGCTACACGTTTTACGACTTACCCTTGATAATCAGGGTCTCCCCTGATTAGGTTGGACGGGTCCCGGTTTCCCCCCTCCTGAACCCGAGCGCGTCCTGGCCAGACTGGTTCAGCCGGCCGTAGCAGGGCGCTTTCCGTGGTGTCTCATGAGCGTGATCGACCTTCCCGCGCCATCCATTCCCGCCGTTCCCATGGCGCCTCCGAGCGAACAGCCCGGCCTTCCGCTTGCCGCGTGGACCCGCGACGTGCGGCCGTCCATCATCCAGCGCATGCTGTCGTTCAGCGGCCGCGCGGACCTGGTGACGTTCGCCCTGGGGCTGCCGGCGCCCGAGCTGTTTCCCGTGGATGGCCTGGCCCGCGCCGCCGAGCAGGTGCTGCGCGGCGATCCCGACGCGCTGCAGTACAAGACGGGGTACCACCCGCTCAAGGAGCAGGTGGTGCGCATCATGGCCGAGCGCGGCGTGGACTGCCGGCCGGAGCAGGTGTTCCTGACCACGGCCGCGCAGCAGGCGCTCAGCCTGGTCTCGCGCGTCCTGCTGGAGCCCGGCGGCACCCTGCTGTGCGACGAGCTGGTCTACATGGGCTTCAAGCAGGTGGTGGAGTCGTACCGCCCCCGCATCCTCTCCGTATCCACCGACCTGGAGACGGGGATGGACGTGGACGCGGTGCAGCGGTACCTGGAGGCGGGCGAGCGCCCGGCCTACATCTACTGCATCACCGACGGCCACAACCCCATGGGGTGCAGCCTGAGCCGCGGCAAGCGCGAGCGGCTGGTGGAGCTGGCGGCGCGGTACCGCGTGCCGATCGTGGAGGACGACGCGTACGGCATGCTGTACTTCGAGCAGCCGGAGCCGCCCATGCGCGCCCTGGACGACCGCTGGGTGCTGTACGTGGGCTCGTTCAGCAAGGTGCTGGCGCCCAGCTTTCGCCTGGGGTGGATCGTGGCGCCTCAGGAGCTGGTGCCCATGCTGGGGTGCGCCAAGGACGGCGCGGACCTGGACATGGCCAGCTTTGGCCAGCGCGTGGCGGCCGCGTACCTGGCCGAGGGCGGCTTTCCCGGGCACCTGGCGCGTGTCCGCGCCGAGTACCGTGAGCGCCGCGACCTGATGCTGGGGCTCATCGCCAGCGAGTTCCCCGCGGGCACCCGGTGGAGCATCCCCGGCAACGGTGCGCTCATCTGGGTGGAGCTTCCCGAGGGGTACGACACCGACGCGCTGCTGGAGCCGGCCATGCAGGCCGGCGTGGCCTACGTCCCCGGCGAGGCGTTCGCCGTCCCCGGCAGCGCCGCGGGGCGCCGGGGGATGCGGCTCAACTTCTCCTACAGCCAGCCGCACCAGATCCGCGAGGGAATGGCCCGCCTGGGCCGGGTGCTGCGCGAGAACGGCTGACCGGCTTTCCGCCGGGGCTCCACGCCGATATCGTAGAGGGGCGGACCGCACGCGCGGTCCGCCCCTCGCCGTTCCCGCCTCCGCCGTACCCGCGATGCCGCACCCTTCCACTCCCATTCCGCCAGCGGACGAACCGGTTGCTGATCCCGTCTGCATCCACGCGCTGTTCGAGCGCGCGGCCGCGGCGCACCCGGAGCGCACCGCGCTGGTCCACGCCGGCACCGCCGTCTCCTATGGCGCGCTGAACGGGCGCGCCAACCGCATCGCCCACCGCCTGCGCGCGCTGGGGGTGGGGCCGGAGGTGCCCGTCGCCGTCTACCTCCCCCGCGTGCCGGACCTGGTCACTTCCCTGCTCGGCGTGCTGAAGGCGGGGGGCGCGTACGTGCCGCTGGACCCCGCCTATCCCGCCCAGCGCGTCGCGGCGATGCTGGACGACACCCGGGCCCCCGTCGTCCTCACCCACTCCTCCGTCGCGGACCGGCTGCCGGCGCACGGCGGATCGACGGTGGTGGTGGATGCGGACCAGGCGGTCGGGCGTGCGCCGGAGGCCGATCCGCATCCCCTGGCCCGGCCGGAGAACCTGGCGTACGTCATCTACACCAGCGGATCCACGGGGCGGCCCAAGGGCGTGCTGATCGAGCACCGCAGCGCCTCCGCCGTCCTGCACTGGCTGCGGGAGACGGTTTCGGAGGACGAGCGGGCGTGCGCGCTGGGGGCCACCTCCGTCTGCTTTGACGTGTCGATCGCGGAGATCTTCGGCACGCTGTGCTGGGGGGGCACGCTGGTGCTGGTGAATGACGCGCTGGCGACGGCGTCCGTCGCCGAACCGCTGCGGCTGGCCAGCATGGTGCCCACCGCCGCCGCGGAGCTGCTGCGCCAGGGCGCCATCCCGCCGACGGTGCGCACCCTCGCCCTGGGCGGCGAGCCGGTGCCCCGCGCGCTGGCGGACGCGCTGTACGCGGGGACGGGGGTGGAGCGCATCCTCAACCTCTACGGGCCCACGGAGGATACGACCTACTCCACCTGCGCCCTCATCCCCCGCGATCCCCATCACCCGGTGACGGTCGGCCGGCCGGTGTCGGGCTCCGCCGTGCGCGTGATCGATCCGCGGTCGCTGCGGCCGGTGGAGGAGGGCGGGGAGGGGGAGCTGATGATGGCGGGCGCCGGGGTGACGCGCGGCTACCTGGCCCGCCCCGCGCTGACGGCGGAGCGCTACCTTCCCGATCCCCTCTCCGGCGTCCCCGGCGCGCGGATGTACCGCACGGGCGACCTGGGCCGGCGCCGCACGGACGGCGAGTACGACTGCCTGGGCCGCATCGACCGGCAGGTGAAGATCCGCGGCTTTCGCGTGGAGCCGGAGGAGGTGGAGGCCGCCCTCGCAGCGCACCCGGCCGTGGCGGAGGCGGCCGTCGCCGCGCGGATGGACGGCGTGGGCGAGCCGCGGCTGGTGGCGTGGATCGCCCCCGCCGGCGCGCCGGGCGCGGAGTTGCGCGCCTTTCTGCGGCAGCGGCTGCCGGAGTACATGGTCCCCTCCGCCTTCGTCCCCCTGGACGCCCTGCCGCGCACGCCCAACGGCAAGATCGACCGCCTGTCCCTCCCCGCGCCGGAGGGGCTGGAGCGCGCGGAAGGGGACGGCTACGTGGCGCCGCGCACGCCGGTGGAGGAGATCCTCTGCGGCATCTGGGCGGCGGTGCTGGGCGTGGAGCGCGTGGGCGTGCGCGACGACTTCTTCGCGCTGGGCGGGCACTCGCTCCGAGCCGTGCAGATCGTCGCCCGGCTGCGCGACGCGCTGGGGGTCACGGTGCCGCTCCCCGCCATCTTCCAGGCGCACACGGTGCAGGCGCTGGCCGCGCAGGTGGAGCGGTCGATCGGTGTCGGCGCGGCGGAGGCCGAGACGATCGAGCCGGTGGATCGATCGGAGCCGCTCCCGCTTTCCCCGGCGCAGGAGGCGGTCTGGTTCTTCGAGCGGCTGTCGCCGGGGATGCGCTCCTACCAGTTCCAGGCCTCCGTGCGCATGCGCGGCGAGCTGAACGCGGACGCCCTGCGCCGCGCCCTGGACGAGATCGTCCGCCGCCACGAGATCTTCCGCACGGTCTTTCGCGAGATCGGCGGGCAGGCGATGCAGGTGGTGCACGCGCCCTGGACCGTCGCCCTTCCCGTCGTCGACGCGCGGGACCTTTCGGCGGACGCGCTGGACGCGCGCTTCGGGGAGGAGTTCGCGCGGCCCTTCGACGTGGGTGCGCTGCCGCTGGCGCGCTGGACGCTGTTCCGCACCGGCGCGCAGGAGCACGTGCTGCTGGTGGTGGAGCACCACCTGGTGCACGATGGCTGGTCGTTCGGCGTCTTTCTGCGCGACCTGGTGGCGCTCTACTCCGCCTTTGCGCGCGGGGAGCCGTCGCCGCTGCCGGAGCCGGCGCTGCAGTTCGGCGACTTCGCGGTCTGGCAGCGGGAGTGGATGCGGGGGGACGAGGCCGCGCGCGGGCTGCAGTTCTGGCGGCAGAAGCTGGCGGGCGCGCCGCCCGTGCTGGACCTGCCGCTGGACTTCGCGCGCCCGCCGCGCATCAGCTTTCGCGGCGAGTCGCTGCACGTGCGGCTGGATCCGGAGCTGGCGCACGCGGCGGACGCGTTCAGCCGGGCGCACGGCGTCACGCTGTACATGACGCTGCTGGCGGCCTTTCACGCGCTCGTCGGGCGCTACACGGGGCAGGACGACTTCGTGCTGGGCGGCGGCTCCGCGGGGCGCCGGCTGCGGGAGTCCGAGGAGCTGATCGGGATGATCGTGAACGTCATCCCCCTGCGCGCCGACCTCCGCGGCGACCCGGACTTCCTGGCGCTGGTCGACCGGGTGCGGCGGACGGCGCTGGAGGCGTATCCGCACCAGGACGTCCCCTTCGCCAGCATCGTCGACGCGGTGCAGCCGGACCGCTCGATGGACCGGCTTCCCATCTTTCAGCACTCCTTCAACATGCACCACGCTCCCTACCCGGAGCTGCGGCTGCCGGGGCTGGAGCTGGAGGTGACGGAGGCGCTGGGGAACCAGACCGCCAAGTTCGACCTGCAGGTGATCGTCATCCCCCGCGCGCAGCAGAACGCCGCGGCCGGCGACGAGGTGGCCATGATCTGGGAGTACGCCACCGACCTCTACCGCCGCGACACCGTGCTGCGGATGTGGGGCCACTACCAGCGCCTGCTTGCCGCGCTGCTGGCCGCGCCCGGACGCCCCGTCTCCGCCGCGGGGATGATGGACGAGGACGAGCGCAGGCTGGTGGTGGAGGCGTGGAACCGTACGGAGGTGGACTTTCCCCGCGACGCCACCGTGTCCGCGCGCTTCGCCGGGCAGGCCGCCCGCACGCCGGATGCGGCTGCGCTGGATTGGGCGGGGTGGACGCTGACGTACGCCGAGCTGGATGCCGCGTCGGACGCCGTCGCGCGCCGGCTGCTGGCGCTGCGCCTGGGCCCGGAGGCGCACGTGGGGATCGCCATGGAGCGCGGCGCCGCGACGGCCGTGGCGGTGCTGGGCGTGCTGAAGGCGGGCGGGGCGTACGTGCCGCTGGACGTGGAGTACCCCGCCGCGCGCCTGGCCTTCATGCTCCAGGATGCGGGTGTGCGGGCGCTGATCGTGGACGGCGTGGTGCCCCCCGCGCTGCGGCACTTCGCGGGTCCCGTCCTGCCGATGCGGGAAGCCGGCGGACCGGCGACGGAGACCGATCGGTCTCCTTCGACCGGATTCCAGCGGCCGGAATCGCTGGCGGGGATCTTCTACACCTCCGGCTCCACCGGCACGCCCAAGGCCATCGGCATCACCCACCGCGGCATCCTGCGGCTGGTGCACGAGCCCAACTACGCGCCGCGGCAGGGGGAGCGCGTGGGCCAGGGCTCCACGGCCAACTTCGACGCGTACACGTGGGAGCTGTGGGCGGCGCTGCTGAACGGCGGCTGCTCCGTCGGCATTTCGCGCGACGAGATGCTGTCGCCCGTGTCGCTGGCGCGGCGCATTCGCGAGGGGCGCATCAGCACCCTGTTCATCACCACCGCGCTCTTTCACCAGATCGCGCGCGAGGCGCCGGAGACCTTCGCGGGGATGCGGCAGGTGCTCTTCGGCGGCGAGTCGGCGGCCCCGGACGCGGTGCGCCGCGCGGGGGAGCACGTGCGCCTGATCAACGTCTACGGGCCCACGGAGAACACCACCTACTCCACCTTTCACCTGGTGGATTCCGTCCCCGCGAACGCGCCCGGCGTCCCCATCGGCCGCGCGGTGGCGAACAGCCACGCGTACGTGCTGGACCCGCGGATGAACCCCGTGCCGGTCAGCGTCCCCGGCGAGCTGTACGTGGACGGGCACGGGCTGGCGCGCGGCTACCTGGGGCGCCCGGGGCTTACGGCGGAGCGCTTCGTACCGGACCCGTTCGGCACCGCGGGATCGCGCCTGTACCGCACGGGTGACCGGGCGCGCTGGCTGCCGGGGGGCGTGCTGGAGTTCCACGGCCGCGCCGACCAGCAGGTAAAGGTGCGCGGCTTTCGCATCGAGCCGGGGGAGATCGAGGCCGCGCTCCTGGCCCAGCCGGGTGTGCGCGAGGCCGTGGTCGTCGCGCGGCAGGACGCGTCCGGCGACCGCTCCCTCGCCGCCTACGTGGTCCCGCGCGAGGGGGAATCGCTCGACCTCGCCGGCGTGCGCATCGGCCTGGGCGAGCGGCTGCCGGCGTACATGGTGCCGGCCTTCATCATCCCCATGGACGCCCTTCCGCTCATGCCCAGCGGCAAGGTGGACCGCCGCGCCCTCCCCGAGCCCGCGTCCACCTCCACGATCGACGACGACGCCTTCGTTCCCCCCGCCACGCCGGAGGAGGAGGCGATCGCCGCCGTCTGGGCAGAGGTGCTGGGGATGGAGCGGGTGGGGGCCACGGACGGCTTCTTCTCGCTGGGCGGGCACTCGCTGCGCGCGGTGCGCATCATCAACCGCATCCACGAGGTGCTGGACGTGCGCCTTCCCGTCTCCGCGCTCTTCGACACGCCGACGGTGCGGGGCCTGGCGGAGCGCGTGGTGGAGGAGCGCGAGCGCGATCCCGGGCTGCAGGACCGGCTGGCGTGGCTGGAGTCGCTGTCCGAGGAAGAAGTGCTCGCGCTGCTGGAGGAGACGGAGGGGTGAGGTGATGGGTGTGATGGGTGTGATGGTGTGATGGTGTGACGGGATCCGGCAATGGAGGTTGATGCGGATTCCGCAAAAAGAATGGGCCTCACGCAGAGTTAGCAGAGTTTTCTCGTGCCGTTTCCTCTGCTCTCACGCACGGAGCCGTCGGAAACGAGCCGGCGTGGGGCGGCGGGAACGGGAGAGGGATGGAAGTGCGGCAGGGGGCACATCCGCGTTTTTTGGAGGAGGGATGCAGATCGCGGGATGCTCTCCGGAGCGCACGGGAGCAAGCGGTCCGCACCACCTGATGCGCGATCTGGAGAACCATCCACCCACTCCACATCGAGGTGAGCGGCACGATCTCCCCTCGGCCAGGTGGCCTGCCAGAGGCGCCTGGCTGGCGTCATCGGGATGCGCTCGAACTCGATCCCATGGCAGGATTCAATGTCGTGAGGCAAAAGGAGCGGTGCTGTAATTCCGTTGCGGAACGTGAGCACGCGAAGAATCGCGTAAATACTCGGCAGGTTGGCGTGCACCCCGCGCGAGTTCGGATTCGGGTGTTCCAAAACGTTCGTCAAGTGTGTTAGATTGACGGTTCTCTCCGCGCTGGCGCGGCCGTCCCGCGCACTGCGGCGGAATCCTGGATCAGCGGGCACGGGCGCCGGGTGGCGCCTGCTGTGTTTTCTTTGCGATCGAGCGTGAACCAATCCCCGGCGGCACCGGCACGCGAGCCCAT
>DASQBH010001357.1:0-4122 GCA_035635315.1 Longimicrobium sp. | reverse complement strand
GCAGCCTCTATCGGCGGCGGCGGGGGAACGAAGTCGGCGGGGGGCTCGGCGTCGGCGTACGCGGGCTCGGCCGCTTCGAAGTCGGCGACGGGCGCGGCAGGCTCGTACGCGGGCGCGGTGGCCTCGTCGTCGGCGACGACGGCGGCGGTGGCGTACTCCGGCTCGTCGACGGGCTCGGCCGGCGTCTCCCGCGCCTCGTCGTCCGGCTCGGGCTCGGTGCTCATCTCGATGGCGGCCAGACCCGCCGCGGCGCCGCCCAGGGCGAACGCATCCACCGACGCCAGCCAGTCCGGCGCCGCTTCCTCTTCCGCGGGCGGGGCGGGAGCCTCGCCGCCGGCGTGCAGCCGCGCCTCGATCTCCGCCAGCCGGCGCACCAGCCCCGGCTCGTCGCCGCGCTGGCGGATGAGCTCGCGGTAGGTGTCGGCGGACTGCTGCAGGAGGCCCTGCGCGGCGTACAGCTCCGCCATCGTCTCCGTCACCACCTCGGCGTCCACGGGATGGTCCGCGTGGTCCACCTCGTCCTCGTCCGCGTCGAACACGGGGAGGGGCGGCGGCTCATCCCCGGAGGCGAAGGTGGGGAAGCCTTCGTCGTGCGAAGGGGCGTCGAAGCCGGGAAAGCCGTCGTCGTGCGACGGAGCGTCGAAGCTGGGAAAGCCGACGGGCTCCGCGTCCAGCAGGGGCAGGTCGCCGCCGCGAACGGTGTCGCCGGTGTCCAGCAGGGGCAGGTCGGCGGGGACGGTGTCGTCGTCGTCCGCGTCCAGGAAGGGGAGGTCGGCGCCGGCCAGCGGCGCGTGCAGCAGGGCGTCGTCTTCGCCGATCGGCGCCAGCGCGCCCCGGTCCTCGCCCGCGCTCTCGCCCAGGTCCTGCCGCGCGTCGGCGTCCAGCCACGCGTCCACCGCCCCCGTCTCGTCCGTCTCCGCCGCGGCGGCCGGCGCGTCCAGGTTCACGCTGCCGAACCCGAACGCGTCGAAGTCGCCCGCGGGGCCCTGCGCCGCGGTGGCCGGCGCGGCTTCGGAGGTGGAGGGGATGTCGAAGGGAAGGTCGCCCCACTCCCCGGCGTCCTCATCCGCCGCCACGCCCGAGGCGTCCGCGGCCGAGTCGGTGGGGGTGGACAGGTCGATCATCCCGAACTCGTCCGCGCCGTCCGCATCCGCGCCGCCGGCGACCGGCAGCGGCTCCGAGGCGCCGCCCCAGCCGCTCCCCACCTGCACGGGCTGGTCGGCCACGGCCGCGTCGGCGCCGCCGCGGGCCAGGTCCTGCAGCGCCACGCGGGCCTCGGCGTTCATGGGATCGACGGCCAGCAGCTCGTTGTACCACTTTTCCGCCTCGGCGCGGCGCCCGCCGGCCGCGGCCATCTCGGCCAGCGTGCGCAGGGCGATCAGGTTCTGCGCGTCGATGGACAGGACGTAGTGGAACTCGTTGGCCGCTTCCTGGTAGGCGCCGCGGTCCGCCAGGCAGCGCCCCAGCAGCACGTGGGCGCTCAGGCCGGGAAAGCGCTTGAGGTTCTCGCGCAGGATCTCTTCGGCCCGGCCGGTCTCGCCCGCCTCGCGCCACGCGCCCGCCAGCGCCACGAAGTAGCGCCCCGGGTTGTCCTCGTAGCTGCCTTCGAGCGACTGGATGCGGGCTGTGAGCTCGGGCGAAAGGTCTGCCATGGACGCGTGAAGAGTGCGCGGGAAAAGCCGGGGCAAGGCTGGGGCGACAGGGGGTGCAACATAAATCTCGCGCGCAACCGGTGTCAACAACGGCCCGACCCGGGACCCGGGTTGCGTGCCGGGTGCCGTCTAAATATCTTTGGCGGCTTCACTTTCCTGCTATCCGCAGCGGTTTCACAACCCGGCAACCCCTCAGCCGGAGCGCCTGCCGCGCGCTCCGATCACACGTGGAGTTCGTTTTCCCATGATGATGCAGATGATCCGGTCCACGGCCGGCAAGATCATCGTTCCGCTCCTGATGGTGTTCTTTCTGGGGTGGATGGTGTTCGAGATCGGCATGGACGCGCTGGGCGGCGGCCTGGCCGGCGGTACCCAGAACGTGGGGAGCGTGAACGGCGACCCTATCACCGCGCTGGCGTACAACGAGCGCTACAACGCGCTCTACCAGCAGGCCCAGCAGCAGGGCGAGGTGACGGACGAGACGGCCCGCCGCCTTCAGGACGAGGCGTGGGAGCAGCTGGTGCAGGAGACGCTGATGCGGCAGGAGCTGGAGCGCCGCGGCATCCGGGTGAGCGACCGCGAGGTGGTGTGGGCGGCCCGCAACCTTCCGCACCCCTCGTTCGCCCAGCAGGAGATCTTTCTCACCAACGGGCGGTTCGACATCAACAAGTACCGCGAGTTCCTGGCGGGCCCCACGATGTCGGCCGACATGTTCGCGACGCTGGAGCAGTACTACCGCGCGCAGCTGCCGCAGGAAAAGCTCACCCGCCAGCTCACCGCCGGCCGCTACGTGACCGACGCCGAGCTGTGGCGCTCGTTTCAGGACCGCACCGAGACGGCCACCGTCGACTACGTGCAGCTGGACCTGACCAAGCTGGTTCCCAAGGACCCCGCGGTGACGGACGCCGAGGTGCGCCGCTACTACGAGGAGAACCGCGACCGCTTCCGCCGCACGGAGGGCGCGCGGCTCAAGGTGGCGTACGTCCCGCTGACCATCACCGAGGCGGACCGCCAGGCCACGGTGCAGCGCGCCCGCGCGCTCAAGGCCGAGATCGCCGCCGGGGCGGACTTTGCCGAGGTGGCGGCCGCCAACAGCGACGACGAGAGCAACAAGGACCAGGGCGGCGACCTGGGCACCTTTACCCGCGGGCAGATGGTGCCGGCGTTCGACAGCGTGGCGTTCTCGCTGCCGGTGGGCCAGGTGTCGGAGCCGGTGATCACCCAGTTCGGCGTGCACCTGGTGCGCGTGGACGAGCGCACGGGTGACGAGGTGAAGGCGCGCCACATCCTTCTCAACTTCGAGAAGAACGTGGCCGACGTGGACCGGCTGGAGACGCAGCTTGACGCCATCGCCGAGGCGGGGCTCACGCGCGGCCTGAAGGCGGCGGCCGCGGGGCAGCCCAACGTCACCTTCCGCGAAGGCGTGGAGGTAAGCGCCAGCAACCCGATGATCCCGGGTGTGGGCCCGGCCATCGCGGCGCTCAACTGGGCGCAGGAGGAGAGCGCCAACCGCGCCGCCGGCGACGACCCGATCCGGGTGAGCGAGGTGCTGGAGACGCCCGACGCGCTGTACCTGGTGGAGCTGGAGCGCTACCACCCCGCGGGCGACACGCCGCTGGCCGAGGCCACGCCGGCCATCCGCCAGCAGCTGGTGTACGACAAGCGCCGCGAGCTGGGCCGCCAGGAGGCCGACAAGATGCTGGGCGAGATCCGCGGCGGGCGCACGCTGGAGCAGGTGGCGCAGGCGCGCGGGCTCACGGTGCAGCGCGCCGGCCCGTTCACGCGCGTGGATAGCAACCCCGTGCTGGGGCAGGCCAACGCGGCGGTGGGCGCGGCGTTCGGCACGCCCATCGGCCAGGTGGGCCCGGTGGCGGTGACGCCGGCCGGCGTGTTCCTGATCCGCCCGGTGGCCCGCGTCCCCGGCGACCGGCGCGAGTTCGAGCAGCAGAAGAGCACGATGCGGCAGCAGGCGCTGCAGACCATGCAGCGCGACCTGCTTGGCCAATGGATGTCCAACATCCGTGAGGACGCCGACATCAAGGACAACCGCGCCGAGCTGGCCGCCCGCGCCGCCCGCGCGAGCTGATCCTCCGCGATCCAGCCCTGACCGTCGAAGCCCCGCCTCCCTTTCCCGGGTGGCGGGGCTTCTCGCATTCGTCCCTCTCCCCTGAACGGCTTTGGGCACACAGAGCAGCAGAGGAACAGAGACAAGCTCGGTCTCTGTTCCTCTGCTGCTCTGTGTGAGACAATCAGTAAAAGATTGAAGGGTACGGAGGAACAGAGAAGGACGGAGAGGAACAGAGGAAAACCGGAGGAGTGAGGGTTTTCCTCTGTTCCTCTGGCTTTTGTCTGTTCCTCTGTACCCACCTTCTTTTGGTGGCCCACGACGAAGCCCTCTTCCACGCGAGGGTGGAAGAGGGCTCGTTCGATGTGTGGTGGATGCGGTGGCTTACAGCCAGGTGCGCACGGC
>DASQBH010001356.1:0-3051 GCA_035635315.1 Longimicrobium sp. | reverse complement strand
GCCCTGGCTCATTCCGAACAGCCCGAAGCGTCCCACGCGGTCCCCGGCCAGGCGGCGCGCCTCGGCGGAGGCGGCCACCAGGTCACGGGCCAGCTGCCGCAGGCTCATGGTGAACTCGCCGCCGGACTGGCCCGTGCCGCGCTTGTCGTAGACGAACACGGCGACCCCTTCTCCGGCCAGCGTGAACGGCCAGTGCACGCCGCCGCTCACCCAGGGTTCCTTCCCCGAACCGTGGCTCATCACCACCAGCGGCGGACGCTCCAGCGTGCCGACGGGCTCTACCAGCAGCCCCGCCAGCGTGTCGCCGCCGCTGGCGAAGCGGGTGGGCGTCATCTGTAGATGGGCCTGGGGCCAGATCTCGAGCGTGCTGTCGGCCAGCATCACCACCACCGCCCGGTCGGCACACGCCACGCGGGAGCGCGGCGACGCCGTGTTCCCCATCCGCCCGTCGAAAAAGGTGTAGTTGTAGCCGTTCTCGGCGCTCATCACCGACACGTACTCCTGCCGTGGCGAGCGATACACGCCGATGGCGCAGGTATCCGTCAGCTGCGCCGCCGCCGGACCCGCGCACGCAAACCCCGCCAGAATCGACATCAGCCTACACAGCTTCTTCACCCAGACTCCTCCTCGATGGATCATTCGGATCGCGATGCTACCTCCACACGGCACGAGCAAACTCCGTTAACCCCGTTGACTCCGTGTGAGGCCGATCTTTTCCTGCTTTACGGCCCTGCCGCCGCGGCTTCGACCCGGGCGAGGAGCGTGTCGAGCGCGCGGCGGTCCAGGTAGCGGCCGTTGGCGAACACGGCGTGGATGCGCCGCGTGTTGCGGATGTCCGCCAGCGGATCGGCATCCAGCAGCACCAGGTCCGCCACCTTGCCCCCCTCCACTGTCCCCAGCGAATCCGCCATCCCCAGGAACCGCGCCGGGTGCAGCGTGGCCGCTTTGTTCCTCTGTACCCGGTTCTTTTCAGGATCCGGCGTTCAGGCAAGTTCACGCGGACCACCCAGAAAAGATGGAGGACGCAGAGGAATGGAATCCAGTTCTCTGCGTCCTCATCCGTTCGGCCCTGCATCTTCTAGAACTGCGTGTCCCTGCGCGGAGAAGATCCGCGGGCCGGGCCGCCGCGGTCAGCGGCGGTCGGAGCGGCGGATCTCCAGGGTGCCGTTCACCGTCTCCAGCTTCAGGCGGTGCCCGCCGCGGCCGATCTGGCCCTCCGCGCTGGCGCCCACGTAGCGCCCGCGGCTGATCTCCAGCGGCCAGTCGCTCTCGATGTTCCCGTTCAGCAGCTCCGCATCCACCCGGGCGCGAAAGTTGGCCGGCACCTTGAGCAGGATGTCGCCGTTCACCGTGGCAAAGTGCAGGTCGCGCCCCGCGTCGGCGCGGCCGGTGGTGGCGTCGATGTCGCCGTTCACCGTGGACGCCTCCACCACCCCGGCGGCGCTCACCGTAACCGCGCCGTTCACGCTGCTTACGCTGGCGTCCGCCGGCAGGTTCTGCGCGCTGACGGCGCCGTTGACCGTAGCGCCGAGAAAGTGGACGCCGCGCGGCACGCGCACGGTCCACTCCACGCGCACGTCGTTGTCCTGCACGTTTGTGGACCACTCGTCGCCCGGGGTGCAGCGGTTGGTGCGGTTGCGGCGGCCGGAGGGGTACACGGCGCAGATGGTGACGCCGCCGTCGTGCACCACCCGCTCGATGCGCACGTCCTCTACCCGCCCTTCGCGCCCGCGGCGCTTGACCGCGACCACCTCCACCTGGCTGCCGCTGGCCGGCTCGGCGCGGATGGCGCCGTTCACGCCCTTGATCTCCACCCGGTCCCCCGCCGCCACCGTCCCGCTCCAGCGAAAGTCCTCCTGCACCGGCGTGGAGGACGGGGAATAGCCGGCCAGCGCGAGCGCGGCGGCGGGAACGGCGAGGAACGCTGCGATCCTGGTGCGCATGGATTTTCGTCTCCGGGAGGGAGTGATGTTCGTTACGTGATGGTTAGCACAGGGAGATCGTCCCGCTGATCGATACTTCCGCACTTCCGCACTTCCGCACTTCCGCACTTCCGCACTTCCGCACTTTCGCACTTTCGCACTTTCGCACTTTCGCACTTTCGCACTTTCGCACTTTCGCACTTTCGCACTTTCGCACTTCGTACCTTCCCGCCGCGCTACCGTCCGATCCAGTAGCTGGCCTTAATGACGAAGATGTTGTCCGGGCGCTGCTCGAAGATGGCCCGGGAGTCGCGCCCGAAGTCGAAGTCGCCAAAGAGCTCGCCCCCCGCGCGCTGCTGCTGCCACACCAGGAAGAGCGTGCTCCCCGGCCGGTACTCCCACCGCAGCACCGCGTTGCCCCGCAGCGAGCGCACGTTCAGGTCCGGGTTGTCGAAGCTGAACGCCTGCGCCGAGCGCTGCGCCGCCACCGCGCAGTTGCCGTTGGGGTCCAGCGTGTAGCGGTTGGCCGCCTCGTCAAAGCACGCCGTGCCGAAGTCCTGGCCGTACACCATCCGCTCCGTGGTCCGCGGCGCCGTGTACTCTTTGAAGTTGTCGTAGTCGCCCGCGAACACGAACGGCTGCGCGAACAATTCCAGCGTCAGGTCCGGGGTAAAGGTCCAGTTGAGCCGCGTGTTCATCGAAAAGATGTGCTGGTCGATGTCCGCGAAGATGGCGCGCTGCCCGGAAAAGTGCGTGGCCGTGGGGTCGTCGTGGCGCCGCACGAACTGCGCGGTGGAGCGCTCGAAGGTGTACGACGGGCCGATGGAAAGCTGCACGTTGGGCGCGGGCTTTACCCGCACGCTCCCGCTCAGGTTGGTGTACCGCCCGCCGTCCGTGGAGGGCAGGTGGTTGCCGGAGATGGAGAACACCACCGGCTTGCGGCTGTCGGTGCTCAGGCGGCTGTGCAGCAGGTACCCGCCGGCCCGGCGCACCGTGGGCCCGCCGCGCGAGGCGCGGTCGTCGCTCACCTGGGGGTACCGCTCGGTGTAGAACGGCACGTTCCAGTAGTTGGCCAGCTGTCCGCCCATGAAGGCGTGCAGCTGCGCGGACGTGCGGTCGCCGTCGTGGT
>DASQBH010001355.1:0-2903 GCA_035635315.1 Longimicrobium sp. | reverse complement strand
GCGTACGAGCACCAGGAGGTGCCGTTCGAGAAGCTGGTGGCCGAGCTGCAGCCGGAGCGCAGCCTGAGCCACTCGCCCCTGTTCCAGGTGCTGTTCACGCTGCAGAACGCCGGGGGCGGGGGAGGCGCTCTTCCGGGGCTGGACGTGAGCGGAGCCGGTGCGGAGCTCGGGAGCGCCCAGTTCGATCTCTCCCTGACGCTCGCGGCTACCGCCCGGGGCCTGCGTGGCGGACTGAACTACAGCACCGACCTGTTCGAGCGCGGCACGATCGTGCGGATGATCGGCCACCTGGCACGGGTGCTGGAGCAGGTCGCCGCGGACGCGGACGTGCGGCTTTCGCGGCTGGAGCTGCTCGGGGATGCGGAGCGCGCGCTGGTGCTGGAGGCGTGGAACCGGACCGAAGGGGAGTATCCCGCGGAAGCTTGCATTCACCAGGTCTTCCAGCGGCAGGCGGCGCGGACGCCGGACGCTGTCGCCGTCGTCTTCGAGGACGCGTCGCTCACGTACGCGGAGCTGAACGCGCGTGCCAACCGCCTCGCCCACCACCTGCGCGGCCGCGGGGTGGGCGCGGAGGTGCGGGTGGGGATCTGCCTGGAGCGGAGCCTGGAGATGGTGGTCTCCCTCCTGGCGGTGCTGAAGGCCGGGGGCGCCTACGTGCCCTTGGACCCGGGCCTGCCCGCCGAGCGGCTGGCGTACATGCTGGACGACAGCGCCGTGCCGCTGGTGCTGGTGCAGGCTGCCCTGCGCGGGACCATCTCCGCGCGCGAAGGCGTGGAGGTGCTGGCGGTGGACGCGCTGGCGGAGCGGCTCGCGGCGGAGCCGGCGGAGAACCCGGCGGTCGGTGCGGGGCCGGATTCGCTGGCGTACGTCATCTACACCTCCGGCTCCACCGGCAGGCCCAAGGGGGTGATGAACCACCACCGGGGCGTGGTGAACCTGCTCTGGTCGATGCGCGGGACCGTGGCGATGGCGCCCGGGGACCGGTTGCTCGCCATCACCACCCTCGCCTTCGACATCTCGGTGCTCGAGCTCTTCCTCCCGCTGCTCTCGGGCGCGCGGGTGGAGATCCTGGACCGCTCCGCGGCGTCCGATCCCGCCCTGCTGCGGGAGGCGGTCGCCGCGGGCGCCGGGACCGTACTGCAGGCCACGCCCGCGACCTGGCGGCTCCTCCTCGACGCCGGCTGGGAGGGCGCGGAGAGCCTGCGCGCCCTCAGCGGCGGCGAGGCGCTCCCCGCCGAGCTCGCCGCGCGGCTGCGCGAGCGCGTCGGCGCGCTCTGGAACGTGTACGGGCCAACGGAGACCACCATCTGGTCGACGGCGCAGCACCTGGGCGCGGGGCCGGACGTGGGGCGCGGGCACGTCTCCATCGGCGCGCCGGTGGCGAACACGCGGGTGTACGTGCTGGACCGGTACCTGTCCCCGGTGCCGGCGGGCGTCCCGGGCGAGCTGTACATCGGGGGGGGCGGCGTGGCGCGCGGATACCTGGGGCGGCCGGGGCTCTCGGCGGAGAAGTTCGTCCCCGACCCATTCGCCGCTGAGCCGGGCGCGCGCCTGTACCGCACGGGCGATCTTGCGCGCTGGCGGCCGGATGGGACGCTGGAGTTCCTGGGGCGGAACGACCACCAGGTGAAGGTGCGCGGCTTCCGCATCGAATTGGGCGAGATCGAGGCCGCGCTGCGCGGGCACGAAGAAGTCGCCGACTGCGTGGTGATGGCGCGCGAGGATGTGCCGGGCGAGCAGCGGCTGGTGGCGTACCTGGTTGGCGAAGCACAGGCCGAGGCGTTGCGCGGGCACCTGCGGCAGAGCCTGCCGGAGTACATGGTGCCGTCCGCGTTCGTCTTCCTGGACGCGTTGCCGCTGACTCCGAACGGAAAGCTGGATCGCAAGGCGCTGCCGGCGCCGGAGTACGCGGCCGATTCGGACCGGTACGTGGCGCCGCGCACGCCGGCGGAGGAGGTGCTGGCGGGGATCTGGGCGGAGGTGCTGCGGCTGGAGCGGGTGGGGGTGACGGAGAGTTTCTTCGCGCTGGGCGGGCACTCGCTGCTGGCCACGCGCGTGGTGTCGCGGATCCGTGAGCTGTTCGGGGTGGAGGTGCCGCTGCGGGCGCTCTTCGAGGGACCCACGGTGGCGGATCTGGCCGGGCGCGTGGAGGAGATTCGCCGCGCGGGGTTGCCGGTGCTGCCGCCGGTGGTGCCGACCGAGTGCACGGACGCCGTGCCGCTGTCCTTCGCGCAGGAGCGGCTCTGGTTCCTGGACCGCCTGGAGCCGGGGAGCGCAACCTACAACATCCCCGCCGCGCTGCGTCTGACAGGCGCGCTGGACGAGGCGGCGCTGGAGCGGAGCCTGGGCGAGATCGTCCGGCGTCACGGGGCGCTGCGGACGGTCTTCACGGAGGTGGACGGCTCGCCGGCGCAGGTGGTGGCGCCCTTCGGCGGGTTCGCCCTGCCGGTGGAGGACCTGTCGGGGTTGGGCGAGGCGAACCGCGAGGCGGCGCTCAGGCGCCGGGCCAGGGAGGAGGCGGCGCGGCCGTTCGACCTTTCGGCGGGCCCGCTCTTCCGTGCGGCGCTGCTGCGGCTGGGCGCCGAGGATCACGTGCTGCTGCTCTCGATGCACCACATCGTCAGCGACGGGTGGAGCATGGGGGTGTTCTTCCGCGAGCTCTCCGCGCTGTACGAGGCGTACCGCGAGGGGCGTGAGTCGCCGCTCCCCGAATTGGCGGTGCAGTACGCCGACTACGCGGTGTGGCAGCGCGAGCAGCTGGGGGGCGAGGTGCTGGAGCGGCAGCTCTCGTACTGGCGGGAGCGCCTGGCGGGCGCGCCCGAGCTGCTGGAGCTGCCCATCGACCATCCCCGCCCGGCTGTGCAGACGCACCGGGGCGCGACGGTGCCGTTCGAGCTCTCCCC
>DASQBH010001354.1:0-3881 GCA_035635315.1 Longimicrobium sp. | reverse complement strand
GGAGAGGCCGATGAGGACCCGGGCCATGCGCCGGATTGGGCGAAGGGCGCCGTATGGGGCTGTGGGTTCGGTGCCGCGCATCTGCCGTCTCTCCAATGAGGGGTGCACCTGCCGTAAAAGCCGTGTGCGTGTTTGATGCGGAGAATGCCGAATGGGTTCGATGCACGGCCGCCGAACCGTCCGAAACCCGCAGCAGCCTGTGCGCCGACCGAAGAATTCTGGCTCTTCGCCGATTTGGTTGCAGGCGAGCCGGGCGATGTTGCGCCAGCGCTGTTCAGCCCGTCGTTCGGCGGCATTCCCGAAGCCGGCAAAGTATTTCCTCGTTTCGGGTTGGACATCGGCGTCGAACGTCGGGTTGGGCGGATGGTGCGGACGCAGTGAGGAGCCATGAGAATTTTTTTGAGGAGACCCCCTCATGCTCATCCCCAGCGTCCGCCGGCGAAGAGGCCAGCCGGAAGCGCACCAGGCCGAGCCTTCACGAACACCTGAGGCGCGATCTTGTGAATTCTCGGAACGCGAGAGGGCCGGCGCGTTCCCGTCGCGGTCGTGCGAGGGGAAGGTTCACGGGATCGCGCATCAGGTGAAGCCGGATGGCAGCCGGCGGGGCGCGATGGAGGACGATGGGGTTCCTGAAAAAATGCGGATGGCCCCCTGCCGCGCTTCCATCCGTCTGCCGTTCCCGACGTCCCCAGGGAAGCGTGGTGTGCCGCGCCACGACCGACGTGCGGGACACGGTGTTGCGTGTGGTGAGCCTCGCCGCCGTTTCCGGTGATGTGCGGCGTGCAACAAAATCCGCGATGATCCGGATTTTTTTTCGGAAACGGGTGGTGTTCGCGCCGACCCGCCGTAGCCGACGCGATGGTGCGCCCATCCAGCGCCGCCCTCAGAATGATACCGTGTGCCGGATGCGCAGCAGTGCGCGTTTTCGGATCCCGTGCTGCGGATGCTGGCGGTGAGCCACGAAAAAGAAGCCCCGGCCGCGAGCGCAGCCGGGGCTTTTCGTGCGGTGGCGAAGCCGCAATTCGGCGTCGTCCATGACGTGTGTGCGCTACTGGCTGCCGTACACCCCCAGCGAGTAGTAGCAGACGGAGGTGTCACAGCGGGCCATGGTAACCCGGACCGTGTACTCGCCGCTCACGGACGGCGTTACGGTGAGCACCGGAAAGTCGTCGGAGGCCGTGTCGCTGTCCAGCAGCGTGCCGCGCGGGCTCAGGAGCTTGAGGTCCACGTCGTCGCAGTCCGTATCGCACGCGCCCAGCAGCATGTAGGTGACGCCCGCGTCCAGGCGGATGCGCACCGTCTCCGATGCGCCGCGGCCCAGCGTGCCGGTCTCGTACTCGTGCGTGCGGGCGAAGCCCTCGCCCTCCAGCATCTCCTCACCCATCTCCAGAAAGCCGATCACCTGCTCCTCCCAGCGGCTGCCTCCCGAGGCGGAGCGCGGCGGCATCCGTTCGCCCACCCGGGACGATCCCGGACGCGCGGAGGGGCGCTCGCCGACGGAGGCCAGGCCGCCGGACGCGCGCGGCAGCAGCGAGCGGGCGAAGCGCTGGGGCGGGTCGCCCGTGCCCAGCAGCGGGCGCACGTACCGCACGGGGACGGCGTAGTTCAGGTTCTGCCCGCCCGCCAGCACCATGGTGGCCACGCCGATCACCTCGCCGCGCCCGTCCATCACCGGCCCGCCGGACGACCCGGGCGAGATGGGCGCGGAGATCTGGATCATCGACACGCCCTCGACGGTGCGGTTGGCGCTCACCAGGCCGTCGGTAAAGGTGCTCGTCTGCCCCAGCGGGTGGCCCATGGCGTAGACCTCCGCGCCCACGACGGCCGCGGTGTCGCTCCCCAGGCGCAGGCTCACGGCGCCCTCCACGGGGACCTTGAGCACCGCCACGTCGCGCCGCGGATCGGCGGTGACGTAGTAGACGTTGTCGTACACCTCGCCGTCGAACGTCTCCACCTGCAGCGCGTGGGCGTGCTGGATGACGTGAAAGTTGGTGACGATCACGCCGTCCGGGCTCACCAGGAACCCGCTGCCCAGCCCGTCGACCTCGCCGCGCGAGTCGAGGGCGCGGATCTGCACGGTGGCGCGCTGGGCGGCCGCGGCGATCTCGCGAGGCGTAAGGTTCTGCGCCTGCGCGACGGACGGCGCAAGGCCGGCCAGGGCCACCAGGGCAAGTCGGGGAAGCGCGCGTGAGCACATCATCAGCAATCCCTCACAGGGACAGGTGGACCGTCGCCGAGCACTGCGGCACAGGAACGCACGCCGCCTGCCATGTGGAGAGCGGCGCGGCATCCTACGATGTAACCCGTGAGCTGGATTCAACTTCCGGCGTGCATCGTCCGGGCGGCCGGGATGCATCGACGCGGACGGATGTCCCTTTTGCTCCCCAGAATGTCCCTTTGGGTCCGCACCGGCCCGTCACCCGGCGGATGCGTTCGCGACGTTCGCGCGTCGCCATCAACAGAAAAAGCCTCACCCAGGACGCGGAGGGCGCAGAGAGAAAACTCTTCCGCGTCCCGCGCCTCCGGGTGAGGCCGATCTCCATCCAGCGAAAAGAGATCGGGGCCCCGCCGCGGTGGCGGGGCCCCGATCCTTCAGCCGTGAATCCGCGTGGGGCTTACAGGCCGGCGCCCAGCGAGGCGCCGGTGATGGCGCGGTACACGTTCAGGCGGCCGTTGCCGAAGCGCGTGTCGTAGCCCGCGGCGCCCTTGTCGTCGGCGGTGCTCTGCAGGCGGGTGCGCAGCGCGGCGCCGCGCAGGCCCGTCTTGCTGGCGACCACGGCGGCGGCGCCCGTCACCTGCGGCGTCGCCATCGAAGTGCCCTGCAGCATGGCGTAGCCGCCGTTCAGGTACGCGCTCCAGATGCCCATCTCGTCGGTGGTGTTGCTGTACAGTTCGCCGCCGGGCGCGCTGATGTCCAGCCCGCTGCCGTACTGCGAGTAGTAGGCGAGCGCGTCGCGCCAGCTGGTGGCGGCCACCGAGATGGCGTTGGCGTCGCAGGCGGGGCAGCCCACCTTGCTGGTGCCGCTGTTGCCGGCGGCGGCGATCACCAGCACGTTCTTGCCGGTGGCGTAGGCGATGGCATCCCTCTCGGCCTTGGAGATGATGGTGCCGCCCAGCGACAGGTTCATGGCCACCATGCCCGGCACGTCGGCCGCGGCGCGGATGGCGTTCACGATGGCCGAGGTGGGGCAGCCGGCGGCGCTGCAGACCTTCTGGACGTGGATGCGCACGTTGGCGGCGGCGCCGGTCACGCCGGCCACGCCGACGGTGGTGCCGGCCATGGTGCCGCTGGTGTGCGTGCCGTGGCCGTTGTCGTCCTCGGGGTTGGCGTCGTTGTTCACCCAGTCACGGCCCGCGATCAGGCGGCCGGTGAACTCGGGGTGGTCCATGTCCACGCCGGTGTCCAGCGAGCCGATGACCACCGCGGCGCCGCCGGCGCCGATGCCCTCGATGGCGTCCTCGTCGGCGTCATTCAGCGAGGCGTACGTCGCGCCGAGCGGCTGGCCGTGGCGCGTGTCGGCCGGGTCGTTGAAGTACGCGTTCAGGCCGCCCGGGTTGAAGAAGGCCCAAAGGCGGGGGTCGATGGCCGTGGGCTGACGCAGGTAGTTGGGCTCGGCGTACTCCACGCGCGGGTCGGCCGACAGGCGGGCCGCCTCGGCGTACTCGTTGCCGCGGGCCACGCCCATCACGGCGAACTCGCTCTTGTACCCCGACTTGTTGAAGCTCACGCCTTCGCGGGTGCTGACGAGCGCGCTGAAGTCGTAGCCTTCCTTCATCTTGACGATGACCTCGCCCGGAACGACGGCGTCCTGGCTCTCCGAAAGGGGGAGCGGAGCGGGCGTGGCATCGGGACCGGCCGGGGCGTCGGAGCAGGCGGCGAC